>JBBAEY010000011.1:0-33594 GCA_041655755.1 Tissierellaceae bacterium | reverse complement strand
TATCTCCCTCCGTAATGGAGTCAGTTGGACACTCTGGTAAACATGCACCACATGCTATACAATCGTCGTTAATTACATATGCCATTTGTTACACCCCCTCAGTTAATATAATAACTATTTCTATCTAATTCTAACAGATTTATTCAAATAATAAAAGATATATTTAATATGTTTGACTATTATAATTCTTCTAAATTTTCAATATTCGCCTTGTCTCCATTGGCTATCTCATCATTGCCCAAAATCCTGGCATAGGCAGGGTCTATTTTTCCAGTATCTACTATATCCTTGACCTGGAAATACATGAGGTCATCAGTGTTGTCCTTTAGCCTTACCTTTACCTTGACCTTTTCAAGCAGGGTGTAGGTTTCTACTACGATACCCTTTCCCTCATCGGTCTTGACTATGGCTCCTAGGTCAGGCATCTTGTCTAAAAGTTCCTCGTATACATTGTGCTCAAACTTTAGACAGCACATCAAGCGTCCACAGAGGCCCGATATCTTTGTTGGATTTAGGGACAGACTCTGTTCCTTGGCCATCTTTATAGACACGGGTTCAAATTCACCTAAAAACTGGCCACAGCACAGGGGCTTGCCGCAGGGGCCTATGCCACCTATCATTTTGGCTTCGTCCCTTACTCCTATTTGCCTAAGCTCGATTCTGGTTTTGAAAATTATGGCCAGATCCTTGACCAATTCCCTAAAGTCAACCCTTCCATCTGCTGTAAAATAGAATATTACCTTGTTGTTGTCAAAGGTGTATTCCACATCTACCAGCTTCATTGAAAGTCCATGCTCGTCTACCTTTTCCTGGCAGAGGGCTAAGGCATCGTCGGCCTTTTTCTTATTCTGTCTATGAATTTCAAAGTCCTCATCTAGGGCTACCCTGATTACTCTCTTCAAAGGAGCTACGATTTCATCCTCTGTAACCTCCTTGGGTCCCACTACCACATGGCCAAATTCTACTCCCCTAGCTGTCTCTACCACTACAAAGTCATTAAAATACACATCTATATCACCGGGGTCAAAATAATATATTTTCCCCGCCTTCTTAAATCTTACTCCTACTACTTTTATCATGAATGTTTCCTCCTATATACTGAGAAGCATTGTTTCTATCAATAGATTAAAATTGACATTTCTCTTAATATTATTTTTGGTTTCGTCTATTCTGTATATTATATCATTAATCCTGCTTAAATCCACAAGCTTTTGGCTGGATAATACTTCTACTTTATCCACATTTACCAATAGACTTGGGTTTCCAGTCTCCTTATAAACCAGCAAGTCCCTAAACCAATAAATCATAATATCCAAGATTTCCTCAGCATTTTCCTTGTTTGCACTAAAAAAATCCAAAGAAGTAAGGGCCCTTGTCTTATCTCCCTTCAATAGGGCGTCGATTATTTTTATCAGCTCTTCCCTCTTTTCAAAGAGGTCATCAGAAGTGGCATAATCAATGGACCTCCTGACGGTTCCCTTGGTAAATGCCCCTATAAAGCTTGCCCTATCCCTATCAATATTATATTTATCAACCAATAGATTTGTAATCGTAGAATTTTTCAGGGGATAAAATTTAACAACCTGACACCTAGACAAGATTGTCGGTAATATCTTATTCTTGTATGGGCTTATCAGTATTATATTTACATAGTCTGGAGGCTCCTCCAGAGTCTTCAACAGTGCATTTTGGCTTTCTAGCCTCATGGTATGGCTCTGATCTATAATATAGATTTTTCTCCTCCCCTCAAAGGGCCTTGTAGCCATGTCCCTTATTATAGCTTCTATTTTCTTTAAGCTTATAATGTTTTTCTCAGGGGTCAGGACCTTTAGGTCAGGGTGGTTATCGCTGTCAAATTTTCTACAGGAGTGGCACTGGTTGCAGGGCTGGGCCTGTTCTTTCTCACATAGGAGGGTTTTGGCAAATACAAGGGCCAGATCCCTTTTTCCCAGACCTTCTTCTCCCTCGAACAAGTAACTATGGCTTACTGCTCCCCTTCCTATGGCACTCTTAAGGGATTCAATCTGTCTTTCGTGTCCTACTATATCCGTAAAGTCCATGTCCTGGCTCAACTATATTTTCATATACTGGTCTATATCCATTACAAAAAGATTTGCTCCACCGACGACCAGATCCCTATTGCCCGATTTAACATTCTTGCTAGAACACTGCTCCTTTATCAATTCCACTACTAAATCCACCCTGTCCTCCTCTATACCTATGAAAAGGGTGGTATTGCCCGATTTTAAAAAGCCTCCAGTTGAGGATAGTTTTGTTATCCTTATTTTGTTTTCCATCAATATCTTGGCTACCTTGTTCATATATTCGTCTTGAATAATAGCGATGATCAGCTTCAAATTTAACCCTCCTATATTTTAATATGTTTTTCTACGTCCAGGACAAAAACCGTTGCCCCTCCTACCTTTACCTCCAATGGGAATGGCATGTAGGTGTCTCCGGGCATGGCCACTGTAAGCAGTGACGTGGTTATTTCTCTTGTCTTGCAATTGTCCTCTATGATAGCTATGGCAGCTTCTACCCTGTCGTCATCTACTCCCATGAGCAGGGTAGTATTGCCTGATTTTAGGAAACCTCCAGTAGAAGATAGTTTTGTAACCCTATAGTCCTTCTCTGTTAAATCGTCTATTAAAGAACCTGCATCCTGGTCTTGTACTATACATATTATCAATTTCATCTAATCATTCCCCCTAAATATTTGTTCTATCTTTTCTATGCTTTGCTCCAATACCTCCTCAATGGACCTACTGGCGTCTATGAGCTCAATATTGTCCGGGTATAGTTTTAGGAGCTTCATATAGCCTTGGTATACCCTCTTGTGAAATTCACTTCCCTCTAATTCCAGTCTGTCCCCTTCTAGATTTCCAATCTTCCTCTCCAATGTCAGCTCCGCATCTACATGAAAGAAAAGAATTAAATCCGGATAGATGCCCCTGATGCCGAAGTCATTGATAAACTTTACATTTTCTATGCCCAAATCCCTGCCTACCCCCTGATAGGCTAAGCTGGACAGGGTAAACCTGTCGCAGAATACATGCTTTCCAGCCTCTAGGGCTGGCAATATCTTTTCATGTACATGCTGGGCTCTGGCAGCCGCAAGAAGCAAGGCCTCTGTTTCCGGACCCATATTGGTATTGCCCTTGTCCAATATGAGGTGGCGGATCTCTTCACCTATTTCTGTGCCTCCAGGCTCCCTTGTAATTATGTACTCTATACCCTTATTCTCTAAGTAATCCTCTAATAATTTGATTATGGTGGATTTTCCTGAACCGTCTGGTCCCTCCAATGTAATAAATTTTCCCCTCACTAAAAGCCTTCCTTTCATGTTCAACTATGTCAATCACGTCAATCTACCTTTATTATAGCCCATGAGGCTCTATTTTTCTACACCAAGAATAAAAAAACCCCGTATTAATTCACGGGGTTCAGTTGCTGCTTTTCAGATATGTAATATCCTAGTATTATTCTAATGGTGTTTTTATAGTATTCATAGGCCTGGTCGCCTACTGTAATATTACTTATTTCATCAAGACACTCCATGCAAATACTCTGGCCAAACACACTGATAGCCGACTTATCCTCGCCACATATACTGCAATACATAAGAACACCCCTCACCTTGCTTACATTTACACCCTTATACTATATTATTCTAAATATAGGCTTTCGTGCTTGGCAGGGTCAAATATTAATATATAAAATTTACCTTGTACTGGCATTTTTTGCACCTTCCGTCCTCAATTCCTACAATTTCTACTCCCCTGCTTCTATCTACTAGCTTATTGTGACAGTTGGGACAGTAACTACTATTATCTATGCCCCAAACATTGCCAATATATACATAATCTAGGTATTCCCTAGCCACATTTTGTCCTTCTACTAGGGTTTCAGTCTTTGTAGGAGGCTGTTTCATCTTGTAGGCAGGAAAATACCTGCTAAGGTGGAGGGGGATGGACCTGTCTATTTCCCCTATTCTCTTTGCCAGGGACCTTATCTCCCCTAGGGAGGAATTTTCTTCGTCTATAATCATGGTGGTTACCTCCACATGGGTCTGCTTTGAGGCCACCTCAATAGTCCTAAGGACTGGGTCCAACCTCCCCTTGCATAGGTGCTTGTAAAAAAAGTCGTCCATGGACTTTAGGTCTATATTCATGGCGTCTAGGTAGGGCAGCAGCTCCTCTAGGGGCTCTTGGTTTATATAGCCATTGGTGACCATGACGTTTTTGAGGCCTGCCTCCTTTGTCCTCCTAGCTACATCTAATATATACTCATACAAGACACTTGGCTCGTTGTAGGTAAAGGCCACTCCCAGGGAATTCTTTGCCCTGGCAAGGGATATAATGTCCCCATCTGATATGGTCATGGTTAAGTCTTCTTTGTAGACTATCTCCCAGTTTTGGCAAAATTCACAGGCCAGATTGCAGCCAAAGCTGCCAATGGAAAATATATTTGCTCCAGGATAGAAATGGTAGAGGGGCTTTTTCTCTATGGGATCATAGGCATAGGAAGTCACCTTTCCGTAGTTTAAGGAATACAGACTTCCGTCAATGTTTTTTCTCACCCTGCATTTTCCCACCTTTCCGTCCTCTATCTTGCAGTAGTGGGGGCAGAGTACACAGTAGACCTCGCCATTGTCACCCTTCTTATAATACATCGCTTCCTTCATGGTCTCACTTCCTTCGTAAATTCCAGATAATAAATCTTTAAATCAAACTAGTTCAAGGCTAATAGGCAATAGGCCATAGGCATAGGGGTTGATAGGTGTCATATGGTTGAACTCTAATGGTGTCTCACCACTTCAAACCTTTCCATGCTATAGTTTTCATCTGGATGGATATTTGCCTTTTTTAGGGCAATATATATCTGCTGGTCGACGGTGTCTATGCCGTCTAGGTTTGGCAATAGAAGCCCTCTCCTGTATCCCCTACTGACTATGACTCCGTATTTCTTCACATCTAGATCCTCCCTAGAGCTGATTGCTTCTGGAAGCGACAAGACATCTACAGAATAGACTAGGGAATCTAGCTCCTCCTCTGTCACCCTGTCAAATCTAGGGTCCTCCAAGCCCGCCGACACTGCATTTCTAATTATTTCTAGGGCAAGGTTTTCCCTTGTGGGCTCTAGGGTGCCAATGCAACCCCTCAATTCCCCATCCTTGTTCAAGGTCACAAATACTGCCTTTCTGCTGCTAAAAAAGTCCTCCGGAAGGTCAGAAGGCAGGTCTAGGAAGCTTCCCTCCCTTACATAGTGCTCTAGGCTTTCCCTAGCCAGCCTTACATGAGGAGACTCTATATCTATCTTTGCGGTGCAGTAACCTACTCCAAAGGGCCCCTCATAGGACAAGACCTGCGGTCTTATCCTGCAATTGTCCAGTATCCCTGCCATAATCATAAAGGACCTGAGTCCACACTCTCCAGCTTTTTCTGCCAGCTCTAAATCAAAGTCAATTAAATCTTCCAGCCTGCCCTCTCCTATTATAGCTACAATCCTCTGGTCAAATTCCTTGCCATAGGGTGAATATTCATAGGGCCCCTGGGGAGAAAGCTTGTGAGATAAATCTCCGCTGGCTAGGACTATGATGTCCTCGACAGACTCTAGTACAGCCCTCTTTATGGCCTTGCCAAATCTAAATAAATCCCTTGGAGGGAGGATTCCATAGCTAATGTGGATAAGTTTGAAATCTTTATATTCCTTATCCACAAAATATAGGGGCACCAGGCTCCCATGGTCTAAATCCCTATCTATATTATAACTCCTAGACAGGTCTTCATCAACTGTTGCCACCATTATATCTTCTTCCATGGCATTGTTTATAATTTTCTTCACAAGGGGGATATTGTTTTCGTAGCTAAACTGGATTTGCCTGTAGCCGAAATTGCCAAAATGGCCATATAGGTCCGGATCTGTAGATATGGCTACTGCATCCCTAAATATAGGCCCGTGAGGTGTGATTACTATGATTGTGGTTGGAGATTTCTCCTTGATAAACCTGCTAAGAGCCTTGACTCCCTCTAGGGTTTTGCTGGCTTTCCTTTCTTCACCCTTCCCTATCTCCTCCATTATTATAGGCGGATGGGGATAAATTGCTGCTCCTAATACCTTACCCATTTTATCAGCACCTTTCTATAACTTAAAACCCATATAGTCATCTATATGGGTTTAGTAATTACAAATTTATTCTTCTGATTGAACTTCTTCTTCTGCTGCTTCTCCATCTTCAGATATGGATGTTTCTTCCTCTTCTTCGTCCTCTACGGCCATGGATGGTTGTGCCAATGTACAAACCACATCGTCTAAGTCTCTCAGGACAGTAATGTTCTCATCCTTGGCAATATCCAAATCTTTAACCAAGATTGGAGTATTGAAATCCATGTCCTGTACATCTACATCGGCTGTATTTGGAATATGTGCAGGCAGACATTCTACCTCTACCTGGTCTAGTAACTGCATCAATATGGATGGCTGCAATCTGATGCTATCCCTATTTACCAATACAACAGGAATAGTAAGTTTGATCTTTTCGTCCATATTCAGTTTTTGAAAATCTATATGAAGAATTTCATTTTTAACCGGATGTCTCTGTAGGTCCTTTACAATCGCTGGTATCTTTTCTCCTTCTAATTCTAACTCTAGTAATGCTGTGCCGCCTGCTAATCTATATACCCTTGAGAATTCAGATGAATTTACTTTGATATGGACTGTTTCAGCACCTTTACTGTAGACAACTGCAGGTATTTCATTATCTTTTCTCAATTTTTTAATGGAATTTTTCCCAATATCTGTTCTTTTATTGACCTGCATTTTAATTGCTGCCATGGGCATACCCCTCCTCTTTCTTCTAATATACCCAAATAGTATATCATAGTTATTATCTTTATGCAAATATAGCTAGAATTCTAGATTTCCATTTTTAGCTGTGTTTCAGAAACTTCATTGTTGTCCTTCTCCATTTTGTCTCCATATTGCTTCAATATTTCCTGTCTAAAACTTTCAATTTCTGATTCATGGTTCTTTAGAAACCAAGCAATATGATTTTCCATGTATTCATCCCTAATTTCTTTATTATTTAAGTCATTGGGGATACGTTTCATTCTGTCGTCCATGCTATCAAATCCATAAAACGGCTCCTGCAATCTCTCTTCTATCATTTTAACATACTCAGGATTAATTTCAATTCCTATACACTGTCTATTTAATTGTTGGCTAACTCTCAATGCAGTTCCACTGCCAGCAAAGCAGTCTAATACTAAATCACCTTCATCACTGCTAGCCAATATCATTCTTTCATATACGGCCTCTGGCTTTTGGGTAGGGTGATTTTTTCTATTTCTGTTGCAATAATGCATATGGGAGAATGACCATACATTCCCAGGGTTTGCCCCCCTCATATTATTGATGCTTCTATAGTATTTTTGTGGCACCCTGATGCTATCTAGATTAAATGTATAGTCCTTTGATTTTGTAAACATGAGGATATCATCATGCCTTGAACTAAAACCTTTTATTTTGCCAAGCCCCTGAGTGTAGTGCCATGTTATCCATGAATTAAATTCCATGCTTAACTCTTTTTCTAAAATTATATAGATATATGATATATACCTCATTCCCATAAAGACATACATAGTTCCCGTATCCTTCAGTACCCTGTGTGCCTCCTTTAACCATTGCCTTGAAAATTCCAAGTACTCATCGTGAAATAAATTATCCTTGGTTTCTCCATAATTTTTACTTAGATTATATGGGGGATCGGTGACAATCAAGTCTACAGTATTAGATTTGAGCTTTTTCAATTCATCTATTGCATCCCCTAATATTATCCTTAGTCTTTCGTTTTTATCCATTTATATTTCACCGCCTCTGCATACCATTGTTTTAATGAACGTTTACTAGATTTTAAATACTTTTCATCTAATAATTGACAAAATTCCCACGCAGTTCTTTCAACTAATGATACATAATGAATATCTTTAATTTGTATTTGCCCAGTTCCCAATGCAGGGTTATATGAAATATCTTCATCCGCAATTAATTTTAAATCATAGGCATTGTAATCAATTATCTCCATTACTCCATCAAACATGTTAGTCTTTTCATTTCTTTTAGAATATACCTTATGTTTTATACTAAGGACAATAAACATATAATCTGGATCCTCAATATATGCTGTCCTTATTCTGCTAAAGGATGTTATGTTTGGACTCTTTCCCGAACCTAGAATATCTTCAGATGTAGCCTTGACGTCAATATTTCCCGTTATATATCTGTTTTCTTTCTTAAATTGTAAGACAATATCTGTCATGGATAGCCTTTCTTGTGCCTCAACATTTATTAAAAAATATTTATTATTCAGATCTTCATTTATTTCACTAAACACTTCATATGCCCATGCCTCAATAATTGGACCAGCAATTTTGTTGATATTTTCAAGTGGTAATCCTCTTTTCAAATTTGTATTAATTAATATCCGATTTCCACCCTTTTCTTTTCGCTCATCTAACATCAAAACTATAGACCTTGTCACAAATTTCGAATCTTCCATATATGATTTATTTTCTATTGGAATCTTAAATATTAAATCCTCGTATTTCAACAATGTTTTCCCCCCACTTTAAAATTGTTACATATACAAGTCTCCTATAGTATAAGCTTAAGCAGCAATAGCAAAATAACCCCCGGAACTCCCAAGAATCCGACCACTATGGCGTTGAGGGGATTTATTGCTATGCTGAGACCAAAATACCTGCCTATGAAGTTGAACAACATTAGGGTAAGTCCACCTAAGATCCCATTGCCAATTAATTTAACTATCTTTTTAATTGGCCAGACTAGCAAAAGCCCCACTATGTATAGTAAAAATAATCCGATTACATAATAAAAGATACTTCCTAATCCCATAAGCCCACCTCCTATTATCATTATACTATAATTATAGGAGATTTTTGCAAAATATAACTATTTATTCTGCCTTATTATTTGCTACAAGTCTTTGACTTCCCATTTCCTTCTTAATTCTTTTCAGTAGGTAAATATACTTTATCTTTGAGGCTTCCATCTCATATATGGCTATGTCCACCAAATCCGGGTCTGTGACCTCCTTGAAAATTTCTTCCTTTGCCCTCCACTCTTTATGGGCCCTATTTAAATCATCTATCATCTCTTCCATGTCATTTTCACTGCGGCTGAAAACAAACATAAATACACCTCCTAAGTTTTGTATTAATATTGACAAAATTTAGAAGGTATATACTTTTTACTGGACTATTGTTTGACTCTTTTTTGCTTCTTTGTCATTATACTGCTGATAAAGGCTGTAATGGGTATGGTGAGAACGAGACCTATACTGCCTGCCAGGGACCTGACAGCCTCCGTAGCTATTAAATCCAGGTTTAGGACCTTGATAAGGGAGGTCTCATAGGCACTAAATAAGAGCAGGAGGGGTATGGAAGAACCAGCATATGCCAGAATTAGTGTATTGGTCATGGTTCCCATTATGTCCTTGCCCACATTCATGCCAGATTTGAACAGGTCCTTAGTCGATAGTTGATTGTTGGCATTGTAGATTTCATCTATTGACGATGCTATGGACATACCCACGTCCATGACTGCACCTAGGGCCCCTAGTATTATCCCTGCAAAGAGGAGATTCCTAAAATTAAAGGCTATATTCTGAGGTATATAGATCAGCATAGATGCCTCTTCGCTGCTCAGACCAGTTAAATGGGCCTTGAGGCCAATATAGTAGGATATTATGCCTGCCACTAGTACCCCTGCAGATGTGCCCAATATGGCAGATAGGCTCTTGTAATTTGCCCCTGATACCAGCAAAATTGTAGCTATGGTAACTCCTACTGCTATGGCTATGGACACAGGGATGGGGTTTGCACCCTTCAAAATCAGGGGCAAGAGTATGTAAAAGATAGATGCCACCGTTAGACCTAGAGATATGACTGCCTTGAGTCCTTTTATCTTGCCTATTGCCAGGATTAGTCCAATGAAAAAAATCACTAAATAAAGAATATGATTGGACCTTTGAAAATCCGTTATATAGACCTCCATTAGCCCATCTTCTTCCTCTATTACAACTATGACCTTGTCCCCTTCCTTGACGATAATGTCATATACTACATTGTCTGACAGGTGGTTTTCCAGGTCCATAACCTTTCCCTTATAATCCCCAGACTTAATCTGTACCCTTACGTGTTGAACCTTTATTCCCTCATACATTCCTTCCTCTGTAACCGCTTCCCCAGCCTCCAACACTAATGCATTTACCATTACAGGGTCATAGTAATCGTCCTCTGCCAAGCCTATGGAAGTAAGGCCTAGGACAAATATAATGACTAAAACAGCTAATCTTTTCATTTTCCTACCTCCTAACCTAAAGACAATTATACCATAATGAGGGCAAAAAACTAAAAAATTGTCATGATTTCTATGACAATTTCTAGTTTATCATTAGGTTGATTACCGGCAGAATAATTGCTATTACAAAGGATAGGACCAGTAGATATATTACTGTCCTGGTAAATTTAGATTGCCTCATAACTGCACCTCCAATCTATATTATACTTCAAATACGGCAATTATGCCAATATATCTTATTCTTTTTCTATTGCCAAATAACTTAGTTTGTGGTAATATATTAGAGAAATAAGGGCGGTTAACTCAGCTGGTAGAGTGTCATCTTGACGTGGTGAAAGTCGTAGGTTCGAGTCCTATACCGCCCATAGAAAAACTGCTAGGGTATTGATGTTATATATCCTAGCAGTTTTTATTTTTTATATCTTAAATACCTGTATCAATTCATTTAACTTCTCTGCGATGTTAGCTTGATTTTCTGCAGCTGCCCTAATTTGCTCTAAGGCATAGGTGGTTTCGTCCATGCCCTTTAATATTTCGTCAGACCTTATGTTTACTTCCCCTGCATTATTTGATATGGTCTGGACTGATGCTGAAATTTCCTCTGTAGATGCTCCCAATTCCTGAGCAGTGGCTGCAGTTTCCTGGGACAAGTTGTCTATATAGTGGGCATCCTTTTCATAGTTTATTCCCGTATCCACCAGGAGGTCATAGTCCTTGGTTACCCTTTGATTTATAAAGTCCAATATATCCCTTGAGTTCCTTGAGAGGTTGGCAAAGGCCAATTCTACATTCCCAACTATTGATTGAATATTGGATACATATTTTGTGGATTCCTCTGCCAGCTTTCTGATTTCGTCGGCAACCACGGAAAATCCCCTTCCAGCTTCTCCTGCCCTAGCTGCTTCAATGGCAGCATTTAAGGCCAGTAGGTTTGTTTGCTCTGCTATGGAGGATATGGACTCCGCCATTAGGGATATTTCATTTACTACCTTTCCCTCTTCTATGGCCGCTATTATGTCCTTCTCCTTTTGGGTCAAGAGTTCACCTGTGATGGACCTGGACTCCTCTCCCTGTTTCCTTATATTTCCTGCCCTTATCTTTATCTGGGTAGAATTTGCACTACCGTCTGAAGATGAAGAAGCTAACTCCACTATGCCTGAACTGACCTCCTCTATGGTGGCCGTCAATTCCTCTATGGAGTGGTTCACGTCTCTTATGCCGTCTAATATGGTAGTGGTATTGTCAGCTATTAATTCATAGGATGTGTTTACATTTTCAACAGTGGCAGATAGCTCCTCTGACGAAGCGGATACCTCCTCTGACCCCTCAGCTATTTTCATAATGGTTAGCCTCATCTTGCCTTGGGCTTCCTTCAGAGCATCTACCAGCCTCCCTAGCTCGTCTTTTCCCCCCTGGGAGATTTCATATCTCAGGTCTCCATCCCCTAGGGCTACGGCAAATTCCACACCCTTGTTGATGGCCTCTGATATATAGGATGCCATAAAGAGACCTAGGACTATGGCAAGGCCAAAGCCTCCTATAATTATTATTTTCATAGTTGCTGACGTGCTCTTATAGTCGTTAAAATTAGCTGAATTTGTGTTTCTGGCTATTTCTTCATTAAATTCTATTAGTTCGTCAAAATGCTTAAACATCATGTTCCTTATGCTGCCCACATAGGCAAGTGTAACCTCTGCACTTGTGCTGTTGCCAGACGTCACAAATCCAACCAACTTGTCTACTTCTGTTTTATAGAGGTGTAGCTCCGAACGGGATAAGTTCCATATTTCTTCTATTTCCTCTGATAATCCATTCTCTTCATAGGACTCGATTAGTTCATCATTGTGGCTCCTGAACTCTTGGATAGTATTTGCCATATTGTTGATTTTTGTCTTATCCTCTGTATATACCATCTCTGTAATAGCATTGTTGACCTCAAGCAAGTTTTCTTTTATTGTATGCAAATCGTTGATGCCCCTCAGATTGCGATTATACATGTCGTCAGATGCCTTGTACATCTTTTCCATATTTGAAGATCCAAGGGTTCCTATTATGATAGGCAATAGGGAAATCAAAATAAAGGCCAATAAGAGTTTTACCTTAATAGATATGTTTTTAATAGACATTTCCTGCCCTCCAATATTAGTTGAATTGTTTTCTTCTTATTTCAGCTCAGGTAACATAATCTTATTCTACCACATTTTGCTTTTTTTGCCAGTATTCAATTTTAAAATTTTCTGTTAATATGCAGGAAATGATCGAAAGTGAAAAAAGCTAGTACCAAATACCTAGCTTTTTTCTATAAGGTTTTTTTATGGGTTGCCTAATTAATTAAATTCATAACCTAGCTTCAAGGCCCTGGTGTTTAACTCTTCGAACTTTTCCTTTCCCTTCTTTCTGAACATGTCATTCATTCCATCTATGGCCTCTGTCTCTGTAAAATAGCCTGATTCCCTGACTATGATTCCTGCCATGATTATATTGGCCCCCTTTTGATGGTTTATATCGGCTGCCATGGTCATACAGGGAACTTCTATTATCTTAATGTCATCTCTTGTATTGATGGATACATCTACCATATCCGAATTCACAACAATGGTGCCTCCAGACTTTACTAGGGGTATAAATTGTTTAAATGCCGGTATATTCATAGCCAATACAATATCTGGTTCCTCCATATAAGGATTGTATATATAGTCCTGGCCAAATTTTACAGTACAGTTGGCAGTACCGCCCCTCATGGCAGAGCCGTATTGAGGGCTCCAAGTCGCATGATATCCCTTAAATATAGACATTTGAGATATCAGGAGCCCTGCTGTAAGTACCCCTTGTCCTCCATAGCCTGCAAATACTATTTCTTTCATTATTTAACCCCCTTGTCTCTAGATTTGAATTCTCCCAGTGGAAAATATGGAATAAGGTCTTCCACTATTCTAGTCATAGAATCTATGGGTGATTGTCCCCAGTTGGTGGGGCACGGTGAGAGCACCTCTACTACAGAATAGCCTTCACCTCTTATTTGTGCTTCTAGGGCCTTTTTTATATAGGATTTTAACCTATTTATATGGGCAGGATTGTGGACTGAACCCCTGGCTGCATAGGCCACATTAAATTGGGAGGCAACTAGCTCCGGAAACTTTATTGGAAGCCCAGTAATATCACAATCTCTTCCATATACGCTTGTAGAGGTCTTTTGTCCCGGCATCGTCGTATTGCTCATCTGTCCCCCAGTCATGCCATAGTTTGTGTTGTTGATTATTATGGCCGTAAACTTTTCATTCCTATAGGCGGCACTAGTAGTCTCTGCCAATCCTATGCTGTAGGCATCTCCATCTCCCTGATATGCCACTACAATGTTTTCAGGGTTTACCCTCTTCATGGCCGTAGCTACTGCTCCAACCCTACCGTGGGAACAGTGGAGTCTATCGGCCTCAAGTCCGCCTCCCAGCAAACTTGAACAACCTACTCCAATACCGAATATTAGGTTTTTGTCCTGCTCCAATTCCTCTAGGCATTCAGCAATGAGCCTAATTACTATGCCGTGTCCACAACCCGGACAAAATCCCATGGGTTTATCTACTATTGCAGGTACCTTTCTCCCCTTAGCCATCCTAGTACACCTCCTTCATTTGACCCTTGTATATTTTTTCGAAGTCTTCCTTTATGACCTTAATTCCCGGTATACCATATACATAGGGCTTGCAATATACTGGTACATTGCCCTTGCCTGCCTTCTTTAGGGTCAAGGCAAGGTCGTCTACTAGCTGCCCAGTGGCATTGGCTTCTACTGAAATGAATCCCTTTACATTTGGGTTTACATTTTCAAAAGCCTTCTCTGGGAAGGGCCAGGCAGTAATGGGTCTGATAAATCCAACCTTATAGCCCTCTGCCCTTAGGCCTTCAACTGCCCCCTTGGTCGATCTGCCAGGCAGACCATATGATACAAATACATATTCTGCATCGTCTAGGTAGCCTTCCTCCCATCTCTGCTCATTTTCCTTTACCCTAGCATATTTTTGATTTAATTCAAGGGCCTCAGTCATGCTGTTTCTGTCAAATATGCCGATTTTCTTATTTGTATATTTCCCATCAAAGCCCCAGGGAAACCTCTCTACTTCTTTCATTTCAGGCAATTCACAAGGCTCCATCATCTGTGCCAAGGCGCCCTCTGTCATAAGTACTGATACCATCCTATATTTCTCTGCCAATTCAAAGGCCAAAACCGTTAGGTCAGAGGCTTCCTGTACGCTGGAAGGGCACAAAACTATTACCCTATAATCTCCATTGCCTCCGCCCCTAGTCTCCCTCAAATAGTCGCATTGTGCCGACAGCAATGTACCTATTCCATTTCCATACCTCACTGTGTTTACTACAACTGCAGGTAATTGTTCGTCGGACAAGGTAGTCATGCCCTCCTGTTTAAGGCTAATGCCAGGCCCTGAAGATGCTGTTATAGCCCTGACTCCGCAGGCCGAGCCCCCTATTATCATATTGATACCTGCAATTTCTGATTCTGCTTGGATGAATGTTCCACCTACCTCTTCCATTCTCCAGGACATGTATTCCATAATCTCTGTAGAAGGGGTAATGGGATATCCTGCATAAAGCCTAGCACCTGCCCTGATTGCAGATTCTGCTATGGCCTCATTACCTTTCATCATATCTGCCATTTTCCTGACCTCCCTTTATATTAACTAGTGGCTAAAATTTCATATACTCCGTCTGGACACGTTATATAGCACATACCACAGGAAATACACTTGTCCTGATCTACTATGGTATACCTATATCCTCCAGCATTTATTTCCTCGCCAAAGGATATGGCTTCTTTGGGACAGACTGGTAGACAAAGACTGCATTGCTTACATCTTTCAGTATTGGTCCTTACTTTTTCCATACTCTCTCCTCCTTTATTTTCTAATTAGAACAGCGTTCCGATTGAACGCCATCCTAATTAGTCCAGCTAGGCCTATCTATTTACTATGGAAACCGATTCCTGTTTACCTAACAAGTAGTCCTTTACACTCCTGCCTGCAAATACCAGTAGGTCTCTCTCAGAATTCCTTGAATAATATGCTACATGGGGAGTAAATACTACATTGTCCCTGTGATTTAAGGGGTGGTTTTCAATGTCTGGATATTCCTCTACTAGAACATCTAAACCTGCATAGGAGATCTTGCCCGAATCAACTGCCTTGATCAGCTCCTCCTCGTCTACTACTCCGCCCCTCGAGGTATTGATAAATACTACGCCGTCCTTCATCTTGTCAAATAAGTCCTTGTTGATTAACTTTTCTGTATGCTTGTTCAGGGGCAGGTGGGATGATATATAGTCTGACCTTTCCATCAATTCATCTAGGGATACCAATTCTACATTATGCTCCTCCCCTACTTCCTTTGCAAGAAATGGATCATAGGCTATTACCTTGGCTCCAAATGCCTGCAGTCTCTTGTTGACGGCCCTTGGAATATTGCCAAATCCCAGCAGGCCTACAGTAGACTCTCCCAGCCTAGTAATTTCCGGATACAATCTTATGTCCCATTGTCCCTCCTCTACTGACCTGTTAAATTGGCTTATCCTCCTATTAATACTTAGGATAAGGGCTAAGGCATGGTCTGCCACTTCGTTGAGACAATATGTGGGCACATTGGCTACGGCAATGTTTTTGCTTCTTGCATGGGCTAGGTCTATGCCCTCTACACCTATAGCCATGAATTGAATAAGTTTGAGATTTGGAAGGGCATCCATGACTTCATTTGTTACGGTTTCATATCCAATTAGCAGGGCATCTGCATCCTTGCACTTATCCACTATTTCCTCTGGACTGGCTCCGGCTACGACTTCTACCTCAAATTCATCTGTCATGTCCCTAGTGATTAAATCTAAATCATTCCACTTGTCGCTTGTAACATATACCTTGTACATAAAAGATGTCACTCCTTTCATTTTATTGCAATTGAGATTGGCCTGAGAATTCTTTTCCATCTATTTTCTTCTTAAAGTTTAGGGTCAATACACTGCTGACTATACCTAGTAACAATATAACCATGGTGTAGATAAAGATGTATTTATATCCCTGGTTGCCGTACTTGTCCAGCCAATGTCCAAATAATATGAATTGGAATAGGTCTGGTGAGTATCCTATGGCACAGGTAATCCCCGCAGTCATGGCAGCGTATTTTGCTGGCGATTTTACCTCCGCTGGTACTGCAAACATATTGCCCCTAGATACATAAGTAAATACTGATATTAGGAGGGTAAGAGCTATGATAAGGGTCATATTTGCTCCCACAGGCAGGTTCAAGAAGCCTAAGATTATGAGGAGTGCCGACGCAAAAGAGATTGCCAATACCTTAGATACTGAACTAATCTTATCCCCCATCATACCTCCCAAGGGCGAACCTACAAATCTAATTAAATATGTCCTTACTATGGCTAATCCACCAGAAAATGCTACTGATACCCCTAGTACACTGGTAAAGTAAGGCGTAAAATACGATAGGGATACATACAAGGTATAGGTGGTAAATATGGCTATACCTGCAAACCATGTGCCTGGATATTTGAGGACAGTAAGAAAATCTGAAGCCTTTATCTTCTCTTCTTCCTTAATGCTCTGAATGTCATCTGGCACCTCTATTAGGAACCATAATACTATTGCCGCCAAAATACCTGCAAGTCCATATCCTATTACTGCAAACTTTAACCCTACTATGTCAGATATGGCTCTGGAAAATAGGAAAAGAGCTATTGTATTGATTACAACACTGCCTATCCCCGCTGCCGACTCCGACAGTCCAAATATCTTCCCCTGGTTATTCTCATCTCCCAACAACCTGACTATCTTGATATGGGCTGGGAAATAGACCAGTAGACCTGATATTGCAAGCCCAAACCAAATAAACAATGCGAACTTGTAATTGAGATTAAAAGCGAATAAAAAGTTTAGTAGAGATGTGGCAATCAAACCGCCAATAAAAATCTTTTTGTGGTTGAACCTATCGGAAAACCAACCACCAATTGGTGCTAGAAGGTTGCCTATACCAAATATTGTAATCAATACTCCTAGCTGCGCATTTGTAGCTTTTAAACCCTCTACCATTGGATCATAGAAAACATATTGTACAAAAGGTAATGCGTAGATTATGGAATATGCTGTTCCCATAAACAAGAGTGTAATTAACGTCTTAAGCTTTTTGTTCATTTTGCCCTCTCCTTTGATTATTTTATTTGAACATAACTTATTTGGCAGCGGCCAGACAACCTAGTGCTATGGAATTGACCTTGATCTCTGCTGTGTCTGAACGGGAACCCAATATCACTGGTTTTAGGCCCCCTAAGATAATTCCCGCCCACCTTGCCTCGTTAAAATGAAGCCATGACTTCCCCAATGCATTGCCAGTTTCCATATTGGGAAATACCAATAGGTCCACATCTCCTGATATGCTGCTTCTTATCCCCTTGTGTTCTGCTGCCTTGGGGTCAAAGGCAACGTCAAAGGCGATGGGCCCTTCAATTAGGCATTTGGAAAACTCTCCCCTCTTGGCCATTTCAACTAGAGCTCCTGCATCTACTGTAGATTGTATCTTTGGGTCCACCAGCTCATTGGCTGTAAGGCATGCCACCTTTGGCTGGCTGAGGCCAATGCCCTCCAATGCCCCCAGTGCATTTGCCAATATGTCCTTCTTCTGCTCTAAGTTTGGATTGACATTTACACCGCTATCGGTACAGTAGAGGAGCTTGTGGTATTCCTTTAGCTCATATACTGCCAGCAGGGATAGTAATCTGCCTGTTCTAAGGCCATGGTCCCTGTTTAGTACAGCTCTCATGTAACTGCTTGTATTTATCAAGCCCTTCATCAAAACATCTGCCCCACCAGATCTTACTATCTTCACTGCCTCCAAGGCCACATCGTCAATATCTTCCACATTTACGATATTATAATTCCTAAGTCCAAGCTTGTCGGCCAGGCTCTGAATCTTATCCCCCTTGCCTACTAGTATCGACCTTGCAAAGCCCATGTCTGTAGCAATCTTCACTGCCCTTAGTATCTCCTCATCCTCTGCATTTGCCACGCAGACAGTGGATACTTCCATTTCTTTCACCCTGCTAATTAAGTCCCTAAAGTCTTTTAACAAGTCTTCACCTCCTATAGGTAGATTTTAGCTTTTTCTTGACCGCTTAGTACTCTAATGGCCCCTAGGGCCAGTGCCTCCATTTCCATTTCTCCAGGAATAATCTTTACTTGGGCAAGATATTCTACCCTCTCACTTACCTTGGCGGTAACTAGATGGGAGTGGGCTATGCCCCCAGTTAAAATAATCCTGTCAACCTTGCCATATAGGCTTGCTCCATACATGGCGATTTCCTTGGCAATCTGATATATAAAGGCATTCATGATTAGGCTGGCTCTTTCTTCTCCCTCCTCAACCCTCCTTTCCACTTCAATTAGATCCTTTGTCCCCAAATAATCATAGATGCCGCCAATATTGCTAACCTTATTTACCATTTCTTCCTCTGTATACTTCCCAGAGTAGCAGAGCTTAATCAAGGGATATGTAAGTAATCCACCGCTTCTTTCCGGTGAAAATGGACCGTCGGATCTCCCACCACTTCCATCTATCATTTTCCCCTTTTCATGGGCTACTATGGATATACCTGAACCCAAATGTGCCACTATAAAGTTATAATCCTCGTACCTGCCTCCCATTTCCTCGGCTGTTTTCCTGCAGACAGCCTTGTGGTTGAGGGCATGAAGCCAACTGGATTTTTCAATATCTGAAATCCCTGTAATTCTCGATATGTCCTGAAATTCGTCTACAGATACGGGATCGACTATAAATGAGGGTATTCCCCACTCTTCTCCTATGCTCTTAGCCAATACAGCCCCCAGATTTGAGGCATGTTCCCCATTTATAGAATTTTCCAGGTCCTCTATCATCCTATCCCCAATCTCATATACTCCTCCAGCTATGGCCTTCATTAGGCCCCCTCGACCCACTACAGAATCAAATGTTTCCATGGAAAAACTGTTTTCCTCTAGGGCAGCCGTGATTAGGTCCTTTCTATACTTATACTGTTGAAAAACTGTCCTATAGTCCCTTAAGTCGTCCTGAGTGTGGCTTATGTTTTTCATGAACAGCTCTTGCTTGTCTTCAAATACAGCTATTTTAGTAGATGTTCCTCCTGGATTGATAACTAGAATTCTCATCTTGTCCTCCACTTCCTTAATTTGTGATTTTTCTATTGATTATTCCCTTCACGGGCCTGTTCTCCCAGAGTACGAAAATACCTAGGAATGAGAATACAATGGATACTAGGGGATTGATATAATTTAGCAGGGCATATGGTGCATATTTAAAGGTCGACACCCCAAGGGTCGTAGCTATAAATGCAGCTCCTGTAGTCCAGGGCACAAATACCTGGGTAAGTGTACCTCCCTCTTCCAAATACCTGCTTAACATGGAAAGCTTTAAACCCTTTTCCTTAAAGTCCTCCCTGTATAGGTTCCCGTTTAGGATCAAACTAAGGTATACCTCTCCTAAGGCAGCGGAGCCCAAGGTTGTAGATGCTATGACTATGATGGACAATAATCCAGGACTATGTACCTTCTTTATAAAACCGTGGATTAAGGCCCTTAAATATCCAACGTGCTCTAGTACACCTCCAAGGGATATGGCTATAAAGGCTAGGGAAAATGTCCACATCATGCTCTGTATACCGCCCCTATTCAGCAAATTGTCAACTAGCTCTACTCCAGTGTCCCCTGAATATCCATAGTTTAAGGACAACAGGGCATCTGTAAGGCTAACCCCCTGAACTGCAATAGCCACCAATACTGCTGAAGCAGCACCAATGAGCATGGCCGGGACAGCGGCTACCTTTTTGATGTTGAGTGTAAATAGTATAATCATGGGTAGGAATACGACTGGATTCATATTAAAGGTAGAATCCAAGCTGTTTACTATCAAATCTACCTCTCCCTGATTGACGCTTCCGCTTGAATATCTCAAGCCCATTAGCGTGTATAAAATAAGTACAATTACATAGGATGGGCCCGTAGTAAATGCCATGGACTTCACATGCTCATATAAATCAGTCCCAGCGGCGGCCGCAGCTAAATTCGTGGTATCAGATATGGGTGACATCTTGTCTCCAAAGTAAGCACCGGAGATTACCATTCCAGCAGTCAGGGGTGCCGGTATTCCAAGTCCGCTTCCCATACCCATCAGGGCAATGCCCACTGTTCCCATGGTCCCCCACGAGGTGCCCGTAGCTAAGGAAGTCATACTACAAAGCAGGAGCCCAATTGGTAAAAATAGGTTTGGTGTAATTAGCTTAAGCCCATAATAAATAATGGCTGGTACTGTCCCCGCAGTAATCCAGGAACCAATGATTACCCCTATTAGGATAAAGATCATCATGGCTGGCATAACTTCGCTGATACTCTTTTGCATACCTACCACCAATTCATCAAAGCTATATCCAAGTTTAAAGGATACGATACAGCTTAGGGTAAGTGCTAAAATTAGTAGTACGTGAATATCTGCGTCTAGTAAGATTATGCCAAAAATAAGGATGGCAATTACTGAAAGAATCACGAATAAAGAAAGTATAAAACTTGGATGCCTTTTTTGTTTCTCGTTTTTCATTGCTTTCCCTCCTGTTTAATTTTGCGATTGCCCGGTTACTAGAACGGTGTTCCGATTATCCTCCAATAAAAATCGGCGTTTTGAAACGTCGTTCCAAGTCTAGTAGACAAGATAACCTAGGCTTTTATCCAAACCAGATGAATTTACATTCACCTGGCTGTTTTTAGACGGCCACATAGGGGCCGACTATTTTATAGCTAGACTTATTTCACTAGCTATTTCCTTTACCCTTCTTATCTTTTCGCTCAGGTCTTCTCTTTTCATTCTAGCTGTAGGCCCTGACATACTGATGGCGGCTATGGCATGACCATTTTTGTCAAAGATTGGCGAACCGATACAATAGAGCCCTATCTCCTGCTCCTCATTGTCAGTTGCATATCCTGTCTCTTTTACCTTGTCCAATTCTCTTTGGAAATCCTGCCAATTGTCTATGGTATTTTCTGTATGTTTTTTAAAGTGCATTTTCTTTACCTTGTCCATGTCTATGTCTTTAGAAAAGGCTATGAGGCATTTGCCAACAGATGAAGCGTGTGAATCTGAAATAGAGCCTATATTTGGGTTCACAGAAAGCACCTTGCTGGTATCTACTTCCTTTAGTATAATTATAGTCTTGTATCCATCTACTGACCCCTTGTCCAATATAGATACATTGACTACCTCCTGAAATTCATCAAATAACTTTTTTGCATAGGGTTTAATTACGTCGGTCAAGGATAGCCTTTCACCAATCAATAAGCCTATGCCATATAATTTTATTCCCAGCCAGTACCTGCCATTTTCCCTGTTTTGATAAACAAATCCTTTGCTCTCCAAAGTTGCCATGGTCCTGTGAACTGTACTCTTGTGAAGGTCTAATTCTCTGCCAATTTCTGATATTCCCATCTCTTGTCCATTCTTGTATAGCAATAATAATATATCTAAAGCTCGATCGACGGCAACAATTGTCTCAGACATTTTGATCCCCCTTTAAACGAATCTTATGGAACATCGTTCCAGCTTTATTATATTCCTAAACTTTTCTAATGTCAACTGTTAATTTTTTTATTTTCATTGCCAATCTTCTCCTTATATAAGCTCTAGCCTCTCCATCACCTCTATAAATTTTTCCATATCTATAGGCTTTGAGGCATAGGCCTCTGAACCGTATTCAAAGGATTGCTTGACGTATTCACTATTTGCCAAGGCTGTAGTCATTATAATTTTGGCCTTGTCTCCCTCAGCCACCTTATTTTGCTTTTCCAAATCCCTAATAGCCTTAAGTACCTTTATGCCATCTAACTTTGGCATCATGATATCCAGACATATTAGACCATAGGGCCTGCCTTCATCCACTGCAGCCATATAGGCCTCAACAGTCTCTAGTCCGTCAACTACTAAATCGCATTCACCATATTTGCTCAAAAACTTATCGAGAAACTTTCTGCTGGCTAAATCGTCCTCAGCTATTAAAATCCTCATATTCACATCTCCTCGCATTATATTATTATCCGATTGTAAGTCTTCTCCTCCATTATATTTAAGCTAAGCTTGACTGTAAAGCTACTCCCTATGCCTACACTGGATTCCACATATATCTTTCCGCCCATGGCACTGACTAATTCCCTGGTGATAGCCAGGCCTAGACCCGTTCCCTGATGTCTCTTAGTCAGGTGGTTCTCCAATTGGGAAAATCTATGAAATAGCTTTTTTTGCTCCTCCTTGGGGATTCCAATTCCCGTATCTTCTACCTTAAAAGATATGTCCATCTTTCCAGCATTTTTGACTCCGTCGAGTTCCAGGGATACCCTGCCCTGGTCGGTAAATTTTATGGCATTGCTAAGTAAGTTGTTTATTATCTGAGCTAGTCTAAGGGGATCTCCCATGAGGGGAATATCCAAGTCCACATTATTTATTATATTAAATTGAATATTCTTCTCCTTTGCTGTCAATCCGTGGGTCTTTTCAGCCTCTTTCAGGATCCTTTTGAGCTCAAAGGGGGTATTTTGAATTTCTATTATACCTGCTTCTATCTTTGAAAAATCCAGTATATCGTTTACTATATTGAGCAGGGTAACTGCACAGCTCTTGGCTATCTGCAGGTTTTCCTCTTGTTCCCCGTCCAATTCAGTCATCCTAGTCAGGTCAATCATGCCCATTATTCCATTCAGGGGAGTCCTGATTTCATGGCTCATATTGGCTAAAAATCCTGACTTTGCCTCGTTGGCAGCCTCCGCCCTATCCTTGGCTGCCTTGAGTTCATTCTCGTACTCTACCTGCTCTGTTATATCCTCTATGGTAACCAGTATCTGCATTTCCCCATCAGCCTTGAGGGGGGTATAGCTAAGCTTGTACCAGCCGTGATTGGCACTGA
This sequence comes from Tissierellaceae bacterium, assembly GCA_041655755.1. Lineage (GTDB taxonomy): Bacteria > Bacillota > Clostridia > Tissierellales > Tissierellaceae > JAAYFT01. The sequence continues at coordinate 10,211 of JBBAEY010000011.1, read as the reverse complement.
AAGGCGTGAGAAACATCCGCTTTATGGTTTCCGTAGACTTTGGTATACCATCGCTTAGGGTACTGACCAGGCTTTTTCTAATCTGGCAAAGCTTACACTGGCTCCCCAATCCACCTCCCTTTTCAAGGCTGTATAGACAGCCCATGCCCTCACCTAGGGTCTTGCCATAGACATCCTGGCAATCTAGGCCGTAGATTTCCTTCAGCCTCTCGTTGCTTTCAACTATCTTAAGGTCCTTGTTTAGTATTAGGGCACCTAGGGGAATATTGTTAAATACCATCCTAAAGTTATTTCTTTCCTTGATTATTTCCTCTTCCATGCCTCGTATTCTAGTGATATCCCTAAATACTATGACTGCCCCATCTATTTCGTCACTACACTCCTTGCAAATAATGGGGGAAAAACTAGCAGATATGTAGTATTCCTTTCCATTCTTGGATATTAGCTGGGAACCCTTGGACAGTCCCCTCTTGATTTTTCTCCTCAACACATCTTCTAGTATATTTTCATTTGCCCTACTGTCTATTTTGTTTTCCAGCCTAAATACCTGGCCTATATGCCTTCCAATTGCACTATCATGGCCCCAACCCGTAAGCTCTGTTGCAATTTGATTAATAAAGTCTATCTTTTCATACTTATCTACTGTAATTATGCCATCTCCTATGCTGCTAAATATGTTTTTAAGTCTTGCATTATGTGAGTACAACATATCACCTATCTTTCTCCCTTGGACATTGAATGTATAATTTTTGGTATTTCCTCTATGGGTCCCTGTATTTGCACAGCCCCCACGTCATAGGCCACCCTAGGCATCCCATATACTACAGAGCTCTTTTCATCCTGGCCTATAGTCCTAGCTCCATTTCTCTTCATAGCCAAGAGTCCCTTGGCTCCGTCATAGCCCATTCCCGTCAATATGACTCCTATGGCCTTGGACCCCGCCTCCCTGGCCACAGAATCAAATAAGACATCTACAGAGGGGCAGTGACCGCTGACCTTATCCCCTGCAAACACTTCAATCTTGTATTTCCCAGCAACCTTTTTCACCTTCATATGTTTGTCTCCCGGTGCAATAATGACCTTGCCGGGCTCCAAACTGTCCCTGTCCTCTGCCTCCTTGACCTCAAAATGGGTCTGCTTATTGAGCCTGTTTGCAAACATATTGGAAAATCCAGGGGGTATATGCTGTACTATGACTATACCCGGCATATTGGGGGGCAAGTTTGCAAGTATCTTGCTTATAGCCTCGGTGCCCCCAGTGGAAGCACCTATGGCTATTATCTTAGATCTATCTATATGTCCCTTGTCCTTGACCTCTGGGGTGCTTTGCCCAATATCTGTGATTATCTTGGACTTGGATGCTATCTTTATCTTCTCTATCAGTTCATATATAAATTCTTGTACCCCCATGGGTGAATTCATATCTGGCTTTAAAACGAATTCTACTGCCCCTGCTTCCATGGCATCAAAAACAACGTCGTCCATGCCGCTTACCATGATTACAGGAATTGGATATTGGGGCAGTAGCCTTTTGACAAATTCTATACCGTCCATCTTTGGCATATTTATATCGCAGGTCATGACATCCGGCTCTAGTTCCATGAGCTTGTCCCTGGCGTCAAAGGGATCTGAAGCTCTGCCTACCACTTCTATATCTGGGTCTGACGATATTCCCCTAGAAAGGACCTCCCTAAAAACAAGGCTGTCATCTACCACTAATACCTTGATTTTTTTCATAGAAACACCCCAATCCTTACTTTCTATATACTGCAGGCATAACGTAATTAAATCTAGTATTTTCCCTTTGTATGCCCTCAGAGTGGCCTACAAATAGGTAGCCGCCGTGTTCAAGAGAATCGTAGATCTTGGCGATAAGCTTTCTTTTTGTCGAATCGTCAAAGTATATCATTACATTTCTCAAGAATATAACGTGAAATCTTTTCTTAAAGGGAAATTCGTCCATCAGATTAAATTTCCTGAATATGACTTCCTCCTTGATGTCCTCCCTAAAGACCATATTTCTGCTGTCGTGTTTTTTCATATATCTTAGCCTCCAATGGGGAGGAATGGGGCCTGTACTGATCGTGGAGTAGACGCCTTTTTTACCTATATTCAAGACCTTCTCCGATATATCTGTGGCTAGAATCTTGGCATCCCAGTAGGTCTTTTCACTGCCTAGAAACTCATCTATTATCATAGCTAGGGTATAGGGCTCCTCGCCAGTAGAACAGGCAGCAGACCAGATCCTCATATCCCTTGTATCTACCTTGTCCTTGAGATAGGGTAGGACCTTGTCTCTAAAGAAGTCAAAATGAGCCGCCTCCCTCATGAAGTAGGTATGGTTTGTAGTTATTCTCTCTGCCAACTGCCTGGCTTTTTCCCCGGTCTTGTCCCTCAAAAGACAATCGTAGTATTCTGAAAAGGTGTTAAAACGCATATCTTCCAAGACTTTTTGAAGTCTCCCTATGACAAGTGACCTCTTTTCATTTCCTAGGCTAATTCCATAATTAGATTTTATATAATCCGTCAGCAAGTGGAATTCCTTTGCCGTGATCTCTAACATTTATTTCCTCTCCAAGTCAATATTTGCCAAATTCATCGTCGCTAAGGTCAATCTTCTTCTTTTTCTTCTTTGACTCTTCCTTTTCTCCGCCCATTTCGTCCAACATCTTCTGTACATCTGGATTTATCTCTTCCATATCCCTGTAGCCACCCTTGTAGATTCTCTTGAGCCTGAACCTTTGTACCTGCTCTTGCAATAGGTCAGCCTGACTTGCCAATTCCTCACTGGCTGCCGCTGTCTCCTCCGATGTTGCAGATGTGTTTTGTACTACATCTGATATTTGGGCTACTCCTTGGTTTATCTGCTCTATGGCCACGGCCTGCTCATTGGATGCAACTGCTATATCGTTGATTAATCCTGCAGCCTCTGTAACCTCGTCTACAATCTTGTTTAAGGCAGTGGCAGTCTCATTGGCTATCTTGGTCCCATCTTCTGCCTTCTTGATGGAATCCTCTATCATATCGGTGGTTTCCTTAGCCGCATTTGCCGATCTGGCAGCCAAGTTCCTTACTTCCTCAGCTACTACTGCAAAGCCCTTGCCATGCTGGCCCGCCCTAGCTGCCTCTACAGCCGCATTCAATGCAAGTATATTGGTCTGGAAGGCTATCTCGTCAATTACCTTGATTATCTTAGATATATTGTTGGAGGACTCGTTGATCTCCTTCATGGCGACCAACATCTGATCCATATCCTCGTTGCCCAATTCTGCATTCGACTTTGCACCTTCGGCTATATTCTTGGCATTTATGGCATTCTCTGCATTTAACTGGGTCTGAGATGCTATTTGCTCTATGGATGCTGTCAGTTCCTCTACAGAGCTAGCCTGCTCAGCCGAACCTTGAGACAGGTCTATACTGGAGTCAGAGACTTGCTTTGCACCAGATGCTACCTGCTCTGAGGCAGAATTAATATTTGTCATGGCCTCATTTACATTGGCAACCATGAGGTCAAAGGCCTTGGCCAACTTGCCTATCTCATCCTTGGTGTCGATGTCTATATTCACATCTAAGTTGCCATCTGCAATCTGCCTAGATACGTCCAACAGCTCCCCAATGGGCCTTTTAATGATCCTGCTAATAAAGATACCTAGCAAGATGGACAGTATCACTCCTCCTGCCGCTATGCCTATCATCATTGTAGTGGCAGTTGTAGCCGCACTCTTGTTGTCATCTGCTGTGTTTTTTGCAGCTCCTGTCTTTAGCTCTAGAAGCCTTCTATATCTTTCTATCTCCTGTCTGACCTTAACGCTGTTTTCACTCGTAAGGTAATTATAGGCTTCTTCTCTTCTTCCTAACTTTGCCAACCTAGCAGTTTCATCGGTTATTTCCTCAAACTTAGTCCTATTTTCCTTTAAATTTGCAATTATCTGTATGCCCTCATCTATGAATATGGTCTCCTCAAATTTGGAAACAGCTGCATCAAATTCCTTATATCTTTCCCCCATTCTCTTTTCGTAATCTTCCCTAGCAGTTGCATCATCTGTCAAAATAATATCTCTTATATTTGACCTTATTCTTTGGAAAGACTCTGCCATTCCGGTCACTTCCATAAGCGGCTCTGTCATCATTACATACATCTGATTGTCTAATTCCGCTATATTATTTATATTGATTATACCTATTACTCCAACGACGCCTGCTATTAGTGCCACCACTATAAAGCTAACTATCAGTTTAACCCCAATGTTCATATTATAGAACCATTTCATCATTATTCCCCCTATTCTTCATCTTTTTCAATTTCTTTGATTTTCATATAGTCTTCATCTTTCAACAATCTGTCACAATCCAGTATTAGGACTATTGACTTGTCCACTTTTCCGATGGCTTCTATATATTTATTGCTCTTTTTTTGAAGTTCAGGTGGTGCAACCACCTCATCTTCGGGGATATTTAGCACATCGGATACGCTGTCAACTATGAGCCCCACAGACATATCCTTTACTTCGATAACAATAATACAGGTCCTGTCATTGTAGTCCTTAAAATCCATTTTAAATCTCATCCGCACATCCATTACAGGAATTATCTTGCCCCTCAAATTGATGATGCCCCTTATGTATTCTGGCAATTCCGGTACTTGAGTAATCGGCTGAATACCGATGATTTCCGTTACAATTCCTATGCCAATTCCATAAGACTCTTCATCTACCTGAAAGGTAAGATACTTGTCCTTTTGAGTATCCTCTTCGTAGTCGTCAATCTCCTCAATTAAATCCTTTGCCATTCTCACCTCTCCTTTCCTTTAAATATATTCAATTCCATTTACATCCAATATGAGGCTGATACTCCCATCTCCCAGCAGGGTACATCCACCTAGTCCCCTTATGTTTTTGGTGTTTTTAATATAGTTTGGCAATGCCTTAACCACAACAGGCTGTTGACCCAACAATTCGTCTACCAAGATGCAGGAGGTCTTTTGATTTTGCTCCACCACGACTAGGATTCCCTCTGTCAAATCCTTGATTTCTGTATCTACATTGTAGAGCTCGTGAAGCCTATATATGGAATAGCTCTGCCCCCTTAGCATTATCATCTCATTGCCGTCAGGGTCTTTGATTAACTGCTCCCTGACAGGCCTAAAGGATTCCTTTACATTCATTATTGGTATGGTGTATCTGGAAGTTCCCACCCTTACATTCATGCCGTCAATAATGGCCAGGGTAAGGGGGATCTTTAATGTAATGCTGGTGCCTTCGTCCTCGGCACTGTCCACTGAAATACTGCCACCTATTTCCTCAAGGTTTTTGACGACCACATCCATTCCAACTCCCCTGCCAGAAAACTCTGTCACCCTTTCCTTGGTAGAAAATCCCGGATTGAATATCAGATTATAGAGCTCCTTATCAGTTACTTCTTCAAGGGGTTTGTCAATCAGGCCCTTTTCCAGACCCTTCTCAATGAGCTTTTCCCTATTTAGGCCCTTGCCGTCATCCTTGATTAATATGAGCACATCGCTGCCAACATTTTTGGCCTCTAGAATTATCTTTCCAGTCCTATCCTTTCCCTTGGCCTGCCTAGTATCTCCATCCTCTACCCCATGGTCTACTGCATTTCTAATGAGGTGCATTAGAGGGTCTCCAATATGCTCAATAATATTTTTATCTACCTCTGTCTCCTCGCCGATTAATTGGAGCTCAACATCTTTGTTTTGTTTCTTGGAAATATCTCTGACTATTCTATACATCTTTAGAAATGTGGTGGATAGTGGAACCATCCTAATGGACATGACTATATCTTGAAGTTCATTGGTTATTTTCCTTAGCTGCCTTGCAGATTTGCTAAAATTCTCAAGCTCTAGGCCTTCTAGGTCTGGATTTTGTGTAACCATGGCCTCTGCAATGACCATTTCTCCAACTAAATCCATTAATTGATCCAGTTTCGGTACAGAAACGGAAATCACATTTTGAGCTGTATGACCTGGGGGGGCTGTTCTTTCCTCTGTTTTCTCTTCTTCCCCCTCTACCTTGGGGATTTTAATTTCCTTGTCCAGAACAATGGTATCTGGCTTCCTGAATATTTCTTCCCCCTCACCTGCCTCTATTTCCTTAAAATCTATATTTTCCAGAAATGGTACCTTGCTCAATAGCTCTAGTATTTCATCTCTTTGGGATTTGGATTTAATGTAGAGGTCAAATCCATTGGCCTTGATATATTCTGCCTTGTCGTCCTCTATAATTTCCTCTGGAAAATTAATCACTTCTTCACTATGGGCTTTTAGGTTATTGATTACGGTATATGCCCTGATATTTTCCATATCACAGCCCTTTTCAAACCTTATATTGGCGAAAAAGTATTGTATTTTGTCCTTTTCACCCTTGGGGTCCGGAGCTATATAATATTGCTGTTTTGATTCTGACTTTGGTCTGACTATGTCTCCTGTGCCTGGATTCTCGCCCTTTAATACTAGGAGAAATTCCTTCATTTTTAAGCTTAGGTAGGATGAATCTTCATCCGGCTTTTCCCCACCCTTAATCTTGGCCAGCTCCACCTTGATAAAGTCGACTGATTCAAATATTAAATCACAAAGGTCTGAATTGTCTATCTTTGCGGGCTTTTGATCTCTGATGAAGTAAAATAAGTCCTCTACGGAATGGGCTAGGTTGGATATGGAATCGAATAGCATCATGGACGATGACCCTTTTATTGTATGCATGATACGAAATATTTCATTGACATAGCTTTCATCATAGGAGCTTGTTTTTTCTACTTCCAACATAATGTTTTCTAATTGCTCAATTAATTGGGTCGTTTCAAAAATATACATTTCCAGCATTGAAGCATTTGAATATAATTCAGACATAATAATCACCACCCATCAGATAAATTGACTAAAGGTCTTTAATAGGATTTCTGCTTTAAATGGTTTGACTATAAAGGATTTGGCCCCACTCAATATGGCATCCTTTACCATTTGTTCCTGACCCATGGCAGAAAGCATGATGACTGTTGCATTTGGATCAATCTTTACAATGGCCTGGACAGCCTCTATGCCCGTCATTATTGGCATGGTAATGTCCATGGTCACTATATCTGGCCTCAGCTCAACAAACTTTTCTACACCCTCTCTACCATTCTCCGCCTCTCCTATTACTTCATAACCCGTATTCTGCAGCATATTTCTAATACTCAGCCTCATGAATGCAGCATCGTCTACTACCAGAACCCTCTTCACCTAATCACCCCTCTTCTTTTAGTAAGGTTACTTTTGCTAAATACAATACATATGAATGCAAACTCATGTATACATAAACCGACAAATAGCAACAATGTTTAACATTTATAAAAAAGCAGCAACAGCTAGATAAGAGGTCTCATCTAACTATTGCTGCCTCACAATGTTTTTCTTCTCCGACAGTATCTGGTATACATATTGTCTCTCTCCTTCGGTAGCTGGCTGCCATATCAAGGCCCTATAGCTTTGCGTCTTTAGGTTTCCCTAAGTTTGCCTTTATCAGTGAAGTTGGAAATATATAGGTCTATGTGCTCATACTACCACTTTTGTCGAATAATGTAAAGGTCTTACTTGCTAAGTTACGACAATATTTTTTAGCCCTATAATTGAATCTTTCCTTGGATTTTACTATCATGGATTTACCTTATGAGGTTTACAAAATACTATAGGGTGGAGAATCTTCTCCACCCTATAAACCTATACTACTCTTCTTTTTCTTGTCAGAATTCCTAATCCTATTAGCAGCAGTCCAATCAAGTAAAATACTAGGGAACTGGCCTCGCCAGTCTTTGGCAAGCTTTCTATTGGGTCCATTGCAATGTCATGCTTTATAATGTCGTATTCTACAGATAAGATTGGGCTTATATAGTCCTCATAGCCCGTCTTTTTTGCTACTATATAGTAGTCTGTTTCCGGGAATACTAGCCATGCATAGTTACCATGGTCTCCTGCCTCATCACTCCATACTGGTTCGTGTACACTTATTTGTGGATTATGGTTGTCATTTGGTTTGAATCCTAGTACCTCTGGCAGTTTCACCCTAGTTCCTGGTACTCTGCCCCTGTCCCTATTTCTTGGGGTGTCTGCGAAGAATAGTACTGTCTCTACATCTCCCACTGGATCCCCGGTTTTTGAGTTACTGATAGTACCATAGGGGTCTATTAGCTCCTCTTCTATGACCGGTTCTCCATCTGGACCTTTTCTAATCTTTAATTTACCTACTACTATTTCTTCGTCTTCTATCGTCGTGGTGATTACTACTTCAATTTCTTCTCCATCTTCCAGATCTTCTACCTCTATCCTCTTAGTTTCCGGGTTATATCTGATTCTCTTGCTTGGATCTTTTTCATTTCCCCTTTCCCTAAATGTGACTGGAGCTTCTACCACCTGTTCTACTGTAGTCCCATCGCCATCTTCGTCTTCCTCTATGATTAGGAAGCTAAAAGGTTTTGGTGTCGGATCTTCTTTTTCCTCTGGCTCTTCAGGAACAGTTGGTTCTTCTGGCTCCTCCGGTACTTCAGGTAGCTCCGGCTCTTCGGGCTCAGTTGGCAGCTCTGGCTCCTGTGGTGGACTTGGTGGTTGATTTGGTGGTGTGCCGCCGCCGGTAGGTCTGCTAACTACCCCTGCATCCCAGCTTGGGTCTATACCTTCCGTTGCTGTAAAACCCTGGCTGTCATAGTCTTTGGTCAGATTTATATTACTATCATCTAAGGTAATTTTTTGTGTCCAACCTGTATTTCTATCTGCATCTGAATCTTTATCTTCATCATCTCCAGATCTTAATGCCGTAAACCTATATCTTCTAGACTGCTCATTTGTCAAGGTGAATTTTATATAATAGTCCCCACCATCTAGTTCGTCAAAGATATATAAACCATTTTCATCTGTTTCTGTAGCTAATGGTTGTCCATCCTGGCCTAATACTGGATTTTCACCTTTCTCATCATAGAAGATTTCTACTTTCACCTCTTCTAGTATTTCTTCACCATCGTCTTGGATACCGTTATTGTTTCTGTCTATCCAGGTGTAGTCGCCTATGGCGTAGGTCTTCTTTATAACCCCCGCATCCCAAGTTGGGTCTATACCTTGAGTGGCCTTGAAGTCTTGGTCTCTTTTATATTCCTTGTCGTAGTCTGCTTGAGATATTACTGTTGTATCATTTAATTCAAACCAATCGGTGAATCCACATTCTAAGTCGCCAACATCTGGATTTGCATCGGAGTCTTCTTTGTCATCTCCGACACCTTGTAAGGTAAACTTATATTTTTTAGATTGATTTTCAGTTAGGACAAATTTTACTCTGTAGGTTCCAGACTCTAACTCATCAAAAATGTATCTTCCATTGGAATCTGTTGTTGTTTCAGCTACTTTAGTTTCACCAATATATAGCTCTACTATAACGTCCTCTAATACTTCTTCGTCATCATCTTGGATTCCATCTCTGTTTGCATCTATCCAGACATAGTCGCCTATGGCATAGGTTTTCCTTGTGTTGGTGAATATGAATTCCTGTGTTGTATTGTGATTTTCCGATTTTATAGTAACGATTCGAGGAAATTGACTGTCTAAAATTAAATAATCCTCTGGTGCTTCTGTTTCTATTATATAGTAGGTTCCATAGGGCACATTTTCAAATTCAATTATACCCAAATTATTAGTTACACCTGCATAATCTGTACCTTCAATACCTTTGCTATCCTTAAATAACTCAAACTTAGCACCTGATAATCTGTTTTCTCCTTCACCTTTTTTAATTATGGCTATGTTACCCTTATATTTTATATTTTTAATATATTTTGTTGAATCTGTAGTTAAGTCTATGGTTCCATTTGCATTTATGAAATCTTCCCATTTGATTTCTATATCATCAGCAGGTTTATAACCTTTTGGTGGAGTTGTTTCTACTATTACATAGTCACCATAAGGCATGTCTGTAAATTCTACGATGCCTTCAGATGTGCTGGTTGCTGTATCCTTGCTGTCGGTTCTATTACCATCATTAGCTTCATAGATATTAAAGACTGCATCTTTTAATGGGGTAATTCCATCTTCATCTACCTTTTTAAGTTTGATGGAGCCTTTCTTCACTGTATTTACCACCGGGTCTATTAATTCAATGGTTGCCCCGTTTGTTTCAAATTCAGCTACTACTTTAAAATCAGAAGCTGAATCATATCCATCTGGTGCTTTGGTT
>JBBAEY010000010.1:0-37016 GCA_041655755.1 Tissierellaceae bacterium | reverse complement strand
CATAAGTGAAATAGTTTTCTTCAATTTGTTTTGCATCCTTATGTCCTCTCCCTTCAATCATTCTTGACTATAAGATTTTTACCCCAGTTTTAAGATAAAAAACAAGATAATTTAAAGGGCTGGTAACTGTAGCATTTTTTACTTTCACAAATCAAGAAAGCCTTGGTCTATATGGGGTTTGCGATGTTAGAATATGTTTTTTTGACATTCAAACCAAACATATAGCAAGCCGGGAAAATCTTTGTTTTTGACCCTCAGATTCCTCTATGGCTAGAAAGGTCCTCCATATTAACCTTAACAAAACAATATACTACTTTACAAAAAATAATCTTCTTCAATTGTTTAATCAAGGATACTAATGTTTAGCTTTTTGTTAAATTAGGTAATATAAGATAGAGACTGATAAATAGTATTATTGTGTCATACTATCTCTAGTCTCTTGAATAAACGATTTAATTATAGCTTTTCCCGAAGTAACAATATATCCCTTATCGTCTATATTTATAAAAGCGGAATAAATATCATGAGTATCTCCATATGATAAAATTAATTCAATGGTCCTTTGCTCATATTTCCCATTATTTGTAGGTACAGAAATATATAAATTAACCAAATCCGGATTTTTTACTGAACTTTTATAAGGGACTGGCCCCGATGTTGAAACCTCATGAAATAAGGGACCGAATAGTTCATTAGATTTTCCTAATAATTCAGATACTGTACCAGTCCAATTTTCATTATTTAATTGAATAATATCATAGGAACCGAAATATATAGTTTCATTAGGCTCTACATCTTCTAACTTCAGCCTGAGCCACAAAGTTCTTGGTCTAAAATAAAGTGCTAGTAGGATAGAAATTAAGACTAAAAAGATGGCTCTATATCTTTTTACATTTTTTATAGGCATAAATATAAATTCCTTTCTATAATAATTCTTTATGCTCATGCACTGCCTACAACAATTATACCTGTTTACCATCCTTAGACTATTGTCGTAATTCTATTATACTAAAAATATTCTATACAGCAACCATCCTAACACATAGAGCATCCCCAATAAACATAAATCCAATTAAAAGAGTGAATACTAAGAAAGGCATCCATATCCGCTCTGAGAGCCACCGTCTTGCCAGGATTGTTACCTTTAATTTCTGCGATTACTCCAGTTTCTGTAACTGCACGATAATCTATCCCCATTTCGTCCAAATATCTTTTTATAAGTTTGGAAGTCTCAAATTCTTCAAATGAAACTTCTGGGTACATATGCAATTGACGTCTTATATTGACTGAATAATCTTTAAGTTCATTAGCTCTCTCAATAACATTATTCACAATTAACCTCCTTATCTTCTCATTATCATTTGACGATTATCAGAAAAACTTTTATAAATTTGTTATTTCAGGTTTCACAAAATGGCCAAAAGTAACGGTCTAAACACTAGTCCTATACCACTAACATTCTTTCAGCGGAGAACCTTTCGTAGCTTTTCTCCAACATAATTTCCTCTAAGATATCCACGACCTTGTAAACATCTTCAAATGATGTGTATAGGGCTACAGGTGCTATTCTAATAACATTTGGCTCACGAAAATCAGGTATTACATTTTTTTCCTTCAATGCTAATGAAATTCTATAGGCCTCATCATGTTCTAATGCTATATGTCCCCCACGCCTCTTATGATCTTCCAAGGTACCATTTTTGTATCCGTATTTTTCTAACCTATTTTCTATTAGGAAAATGAAATAATCAGTCAAGAGTAAGGATTTTTTCCTGATATTTTCTATGCCTGCCTTGTTAATTAATTTTAATATCCCTTCAATAGGTGCCATAGAAAACATATTTGGTGTACCAGTTAGCCAAGCATCAGCATCTGGTCCTGGCGTATGTTTGTGATCTAAAAGAAATTGTGTCTCCTTCTTATTTCCATGCCACCCTGCCAAACCTGGTGTCATACCAAAGTGTTTTTTGTTTATATACAAAACAGCATTTGAACCTGGTCCTGCAGAGACATGTTTATAGGTACACCACATAGCAAAATCAGGATCTACTTTTTTAAAATCATGAGGTACAGAACCAATTGAATGACTTAAATCCCATCCTACTAGGATTCCTTTTTCATGACCTGCTTTTGTAATCCTCTCCATGTCTAATAATTGGGCTGACCTGTACATTACAGCGGGAAGTAGTGCTATAGCAACGTCATCTTGCATAGCTGCAATAATATCCTCTTCCTCAATATTTTTTCCGTCCCTAGATTTAACGGAAATTAGAACTTCCTCTGGATCAAGTCCTTGTAATAAAATCTGAGAGATGGTTGCATGGATATCAGTTGGGAAGTTTAATTCATCCACCAATATCTTATATCTTTCTTTTGTAGGCTTATAAAATGTTGCCAAGGCTTGATGTATATTTATTGTTACGCTATTGGTTACTGTAAGTTCATTGGCATCTGCATTAACCAAAGGAACAAACAAACTACCAAGATACTGTGGATATTTAAAATATTTGCCATCTTCAATATTCCACATTAAAATTTTATTCTTCTTCCATATCTCCAGCATTTCCAATAAAGATTCCTCAGCATCTTTGGAGCAAGCCCCTAAAGAATTCCCATCAAAATATAGCTCATCTTCGCCTAAATAAAAGCGTTCCCTATAGGATTTAAGTTCATCCTTGCCGTCCAATTCTCTTGCAAATTTAACACCTAACTTGAAATCTCTTTCCATATTCATTCCCCTCTCCATTTATAAGTTATTTAAATTATATCAGCTGAAACCATGCAATATCAAGCATATTCAGAAATAAGAGAATATTTAAACTAGCATGCTTAAACAGATATAATAAGTTAAATTTATAAGGTCAAATTTAAGACTACTTAAAACTTTAAATTGGCAATATATGTGATATAATATAATAAAAATTACAAGATTGGGGTGAATTATAAATGATTCTAGATGAAATTGATTATAACATACTGGAATCTCTGTCAGACAATGCAAGGATGGCAATGTCTGATATTAGCAAGAAAGTCAATCTGTCAGTACCGGCAGTTTCTGAAAGGATTAAAAAATTGGAAAAGAGTGGTTTTATTCAAAAATACACTACAGTCTTAGATGCTAAAAGATTTAATAAGAATTTAGTATGCTATACTTACCTTTCGCTCAAATATAGCGAAGGAGGGGTTGAAAGATTCAAGAAATTTATCCAATCGGAAGCTGATATATTGGAGTGTAGTTTAGTAACGGGGGAGTATGAATATATCTTAAAGATAATAACTGATAGTTCCGAAAGTCTAGCAAAGCTTTTAGATAAATTAAGAAGAGAGTCAGATGTTTTGACTTCCTCCACTTCCATAAGTTTGCTAACTCTTAAGGATTTAATATCCTATCAGCCAAAATATTAGAGAGGATTGCCATGATTCTATCAAATCCTAATTGATGGTGAGGTTTCCATGGAAGAGTACATAGAATAATACCCTTTTTTATGGCTTATAGTATAAAATTATGTGTGATTAAATTTAAAGGAGTTCTATCAATTGATTACAAAGAAAATGACAGTATTGGAAATAGTAAAAAACATCCTGAAACAGAGGATGTTTTAATCCATGGGATAAACAATGCAATTATTTAATTATTTAAATGCAATTTCCCCATTAAATATTGTCATGTCCACATTTACATCCTTTATTTTAGAGGGGTTAATTTTGAATATATCATGAGACAATACCACCATGTCTGCCATCTTTCCTTCTTCTATGGAGCCTTTTATCGATTCTTCAAAAGAGGCAAATGCGCCATTTATTGTATACCCTTGTACTGCTTCCTTTACGCTCAATGCCTGGTCTGGAAGCCAACCGCCCTTAGGATTTCCCTCCATGTCCTTCCTAGTTACCCCTTCGTAAATCCCATACATTACGTTAAAGCTCTCTACAGGGGAATCTGAACCGCAGGCGAATTTAATCCCCATATCGCTCATGGTCTTCCAATTATAGGAAGTCCTTTCTCTTTTTGCCCCTATTCTATCTTTCACTATCTTCCAGTCATAGTCCATAAATATAGGTTGAATATATGCTGTAGCATTTAAATCTTTAAACTTCCCTAAAAGGTATTCATCTGTTATTTGACAATGGACTATTCCATTGCGGTGGTCATCAGTAGGCTTCTCATTTAAGGCATTTTCTATTGCTTCAAAGGACATATACATACCCTTGTCACCTATTGCATGTATGGCTATTTGAGTATTATTCTTATGAGCAAAGCTTACTATTTCATTTAATTCATCCTGGCTTTTAGTTACAATACCGTTGGTACTAGGATCATCCTCATATGGTTCGTTTAAGGCAGCTGTCCTCGCCCCTAGGGATCCATCTATTAAGAGCTTCAATGGACCTATTTTAAATAATTCATCTCCCCATCCCGTCTTATATCCTTTTCCTATGAATTTCTCTAATAAACTTAGCTCAGGAAGGAGGCATTGCTCATAAATCCTCACCTTTAGTTTACCTTCTTGTTTTAATTCTAGATATGCTCTTATAATTTCTTCATATCCAACACCTGGAATCGATTGAAGGTCATCCGTTCCAACAGATGTTATACCGCAGGATGTCATATCATCCATGGCCAATATCATCATTTCCTTAATCTCTTGGATTGTGGGCCTAGGAACTGCACAATACAAAAGTTCTAGTGCATTTTCCCTAAATATTCCTAGAGGCTCCCTCTCCTGGTCAATATCAAAATATCCACCATCGACCTGGGGGGAGCCTTTTTTTATACCAATTAGCTCAAGAGCCAAAGAATTTGCAATTGCCACATGTCCACAGGCCCTAGTCAATATAATGGGGTATTCCGTTGAAATATTGTCCAAATCGTACCTATTGGGAAAGACCTTTTCCCCTAAAAAGTAGTCTTGGTTCCATCCTCTTCCCCTCACCCATGTACCCTTGCCAATGGCACCATCTTGAATAAATTTATGTACCCTCTCTTTTATTTCATCCATGGATTGGGCACCTATTAAATCTACCTGCATCAGTGAATTACCATAGTTTACAAGATGCATATGGCTGTCATTAAAACCTGGTAAAACTGTTTTCCCTTTTAAATCTATTATATTTGTAGAGTCCTCCGCTATTGATAAGATTTCACTTTTTGTACCAGTTTTTATGATTTTATTTTCCCTTATCAAAACTGCTTCTACTTGAGAAAAATTCTTGTCCATGGTGTATATTTTGCCGTTGATTAATGCAAAACTCATATGGTTTTCCCCCCTAGTTTATCGTCCCATTCTTCCTCTTTAAACCCTACTAAAATTACTTTTCCTACAAAAATAGGTCTTTTCACCAACATACCGTCGGTGGCTAAAACTTCTACTTTTTCATCGTCTGTCATATCTGATAATTTGTCTTTTAACCCCAGCTCCCTATATGCCTTGCCGCTGGTATTAAAATACTTCTTTATGGGATACCCACTTTGTTCTATCCATTCCTTTAGTTCTTCTGACTTAGGATTATTCTCTTTAATATCCCTATATTCAAACTTGATACCATTGTCTTCAAGCCATTTCCTGGCCTTTCTGCATGTACTTCACCTTGAATAGCATATAAATAAATTACTCATGTAAACTCTCCTCCCATGTACCATCCTCCATAGGTTGGTTTCTATTTAGTAAATCTTAAACATCTTCCCTATCGCGGGTTATTCCCCCTTTACTTACAATAAATTTTCACAAAATTGATTTGATATTATCCCCAGCTACTAGACCCATAGCCCCATTATATCATTGATTAGAACATAATAAATGGTTGGTATAATAAAAAATCTAAGGTTTTCTATGCCCTAGACTTTTTTGAATCGACTGGTCTATCTGACCTTAGTTGATTTAAATTGTATATTTGAACTTTTCAGTAATACTAATTACTTTGCCATCCATTCTCTCCAGGCCTTATTTGCTCTTTGTAGGCAAAGGCAGCCACCATTGTTTTACCCGTCCCTGTGGATAGAAATTTTTAATATTTAAAGATTATCTTCAATAAAGTGTTCTTCGTACATATCCCAATATTTCATAACGATCTGTTTATTATTTCCATCAAAATTTAACTGATACATCCTAAAGATTACAGAAATATCTTTAGGTTGCCATTGTTCAATATAAGAATATTTATAATTAATGGTTAAAGTATTCACCTGAGCCCTAGAATATCCTAGGCAATATATCCAAAACAACAAAAACGCTTAATCCTATATGCTCTTTCACAATGTGACCCACTTCCTGATATCTAATCTATCTTTTTGCTTAATTAAGCTGTTTTACTTTTACTGAGAGAGCAAGCTTATTCGTGAATATACATCCTGCTCATATTAGGTTCCCCATTCCCTTGTACCATACATAGATATTTCCAGCCATATCTTTCGTAAAAACTTGTAAAGTCTGTTAACAGATATAGCGGAGAAATTCCTTTTGCTTTATTGTCAGCAACTGTAAACTTGAGAAGCTCACCGGCTATCCCTTTACCTCTGTATTGTTCCTCAGTATAAACGGCACAGACATTCGGTGTTAAGTCCTTTCTGTCATGAAAATCGTTCTCGATAACACCCATTCCAGCAATGATTTTTTCCCCATCTAAGCATAAATACCATTCCTGAATAGGATCTCCGTTTATTGCAGCTTCCATGCTCTCAAGATAGGCTTTACTTGGTATACCCCATTTTTCATGAAACCAATTTGCCGCCTTTTCTTTTATTTCAGGTTTTTGACTAATCTTAACAATTGTGTATTCGCTCATGACAAATCTCCTAATTAAAATTTCTTACTTCTTCTTCAAACTATATTTCTTGCTTTTTCTCTTATTACCATCTTTAGTTTTCACAACACACGTAAACCCCATTATGTAAGATTTTATTTAAAATTTATATTTGTTTTTAAAGCAAATAATTCTATTAGCTTCTGCAAAACCCATGCTCAAATGAAACTTAAAACTAATATCATTTGTTAGCTCACAGTCGCTTGCGAATTCACCGCATCCTTTTTTTGCAGACCATTTTTCACAGCATTTAAGAAGTTTCTTTGCATATCCTTTTTTTCTAAACTCCTCCTTAATAAATATGCCTTCCAAATAGCCAACTGGGCTACTATTAGTTCCTTCTACATAATCATAACGAAGCCCACATTGGGCAAAGCCAGCTAACTTTTCTTTTTCCACTACAATAAAGATAACTCCTTTCTCATCTTCAATAGTTTCCTTTAAGATAGATTCCAATTCCTCAATTGCATAATTAGCCCACAATATATTTGCTAATTGTGTCACGTCTTTTAAATTCTCATAAGTTGCTTCTGAAATTATCATAATCTTCTTCATTCTCCTAATAGTCACGTATTGCTTATAGTAATTATGCCTAAGACTCTAAGCAATGCATGAAGATCTTTGATAAAAGTTCCTGAAATCCTTGATACTAAAACATTTATACACCCTGTCACTAGATGACACGCTCCCCTGTGGATAGAACAAGGATTACCTTAATGAAATTCTATTTTTCATCTTCTTCACTTAGTAATTTAATCTCCATATCCTCCAGGGCCTTGATATAATCTTTTTCTACTTTTGAAATATCATCGATGTACTGTCGCTTATATTTCTTATATTCTTCTTTTGCCTTAAGCTCAGCTGCTTTTGCACTAATCTTTCCAGCATGAGTTAGAATTTCATGCTTGGACAGTTTAAGAAATCCATCCAAGGTCTCAATCCAATCTGACATATACATAGGTATTCTTCTTCTAGCCTGCATTTCAGCAAATTCAAGATAAGCAGAAACTATGCTATTTAGTGCAGATAATTCTTCTTCTGTACAATAGTTTTTTGCAACTAATGCATCCGCTTGTCTTGGTTGCTCTCCTTTAAAACTTAAGATTCCCATATAAGGCTTATCTGCATCTGCTGAGTAATATATCTTTTCTGCAGCAGCTTGTCCATGAGCTGCCCAATGCATTTTGTTCTGTACTGTTTTAAAAAACAAGGTAGACTCCTCTATTCTAGGGTCATAATCAACACTTGTTGCATAAATATCCAATACTTTCCTCCAAAATACTTTTTCTGATGAACGAATATCCCTGATTCGCTCCAAAAGTTCATCAAAATAAATACCACCACCATTATTCTTTAAGAGTTCATCATTCATGGCAAATCCTTTTTTCATATATTCTTTTAGAATATTGCTAGCCCAAATTCTAAATTGAGTGCCTCGCAAAGACTTCACACGATAGCCAACGGAAATAATTACATCTAAATTATAATAGTCTACCTGGTATGTTTTCCCATCAGACGCAGTTGTTGCAAAATTTGCAACAACTGCATCTCTTATCAGCTCACCCTCATTAAATATATTTTTTATATGCCTCGAGATAGTAGATTTATCACGCTGGAATAATTCAGCCATTTGATCTATAGAAAGCCAAACTGTTTCATCCTCAAAAGTCGTTTCTATTTTGGTCAAACCATCTTCTGTTTGGTACATTATTATTTCAGATTTCATATTTATTCTCCTCATACACATATTTAAGTGACGGATTACTTACAATATATATGTCAATGCATTCATATTTCAGCTTTTGATATAATTTTTTGAATTAATTATATGAACTGCTCAATTCCATCCTTTTATTCCATAAAGCCTATCTTCTCCTTCATCATTAAGACCTATGGCCACTGAATATTCTAGTTGATGTTCTAAAATAAAAATCATTCCTTTTCTATGATTTGTTTCCCATGTTTTTAAAATATCTTTTTTCTCTTGAGCGAGCTCTGTTTTATTTATATATTCAGTTATAAGCTTTGGATTTTCCCACAGCACTTCCCTGACCTTGTGTATCTTACTATCGCTGACTAGGTTAGGGTATTCCGCTTTAATTTTATCTCTAATTACATCTTCTTTTTCATTTACAAATGCCATCAAGCCATACCATATCTCATAAAAAAGCTTACACTCATTAGAACTTAATTTTGCGGATCTTTCCATATCAGTTGTGCCGCAACACTTCTTGTATTTCTTGCCACTTCCACAGGGACAGGGATCATTGCGCCCAACTTTTGTCTCTTTCTCTTTTGGGAACTTGATTATATTTTTTTGCCCTTCCATGGTAATTCTGTGAAGTTCGGAAGGGGTATATCCTTTGTTTTGCCAAATGCGAGTATTATTCTTAGCATTCATGAGGTTGAAGAAATCCTGGACCTGGTCTTCCAACAAATAATTTACATAATTCAAGTTATCAAAAAAAGAATAATGAACAAGGATAGATTTATTATCCGCCTCCGCTATTGCAACATGGGTGGTTTTATTCAATTTGTTACCAATCTAATTATCTTTATTTATGAAGGCTATAAAATCAATTCCTATACTTACCCATATTTTAAGCTAATATATTAAATTTATCAATGAATTCTGTTAATGATTGTTTTTAAAAATTGTAAAAATCTTGATTTTATCACTGATACTTGAAAACTGCTTGCAACTACTCCAATGCCGTAGGTTGCGGGGCTACAGCTCTACTATAATCCCAGTCTAGCACCTACTTCTGCTCTCTCAATGTCTTCTCTCTCTGGATCCCAATCTTCACCGGTTTGCCCGTCCCATATTTCTCCTGTTTCCACAAACCCAACTGATGCATATAGGCCTCTAGCTGCTTGGTTAGTCTTCCAATACGATAAGTAAATAGCATCAGCTTTTCCCTGGGGAAATGTACGTAAAAGTTCGATAACTTTTTGCATAGCCTGTTTGCCAAATCCCTTACCTTGATATTTATAATCTATCATAAAATGGTTTATTCCATAGGTCGCTTTGTCGCCAAATTCCTCAAATAAAAAGTCAGCTTCCGATATCTCAAAAAATCCCATATCCACTAAACCTACAGCTTTATCATGATGATATATGGAGAAGACCAGAGGAGCTTTCTCATTATTGGTTTCTTTAACATAGGCCCAAGCTAGTCTGTAAATATTAGAATCCACATGGCCCTCTTGCCCACTTGCTACTCTAAGATCCAATACTTCCCTTAAATTATTCTGAGTAATCTTACGAAGTTCAATCATAATCGTTTCCCCCATCCCTCTATTTTCTTTACTGCATAACACGAGTATACCATTTCTTCAACTATTTTAAGAACACTTGCTAATGTTATTTGAGGTAAGATAGAATTACCCCCATTTTTGTATTTATATATTACCATAAGCAAATAATTCAAGTTATATTTAATTTACAACCTTTAACCTAGACTCTCTAATTATTCTTTCAGGTATGGGATGATCCATTTTCCAAATAATTTGTATAGGGTTGCTTCCCTTATGTGATACGTATCTAGCATTGCCGAGAAATATATAAGGGGTTGCATTTCCATACTTGTTTTTATATTCCCTAACAAATAATAATACCTTATGCCCCTCTGATTTGTCCATTATATATCTTTGTCCAGTTGGTGAGTCAATGCTTGTGGTACTTTGCGATTCCCAATTAAATAACTCACTACTTATTGCATAATCATTATACATTGTTGAAGGTAAATAATCATTTTCATTTTTGTTTATAGTTATGAAAAATAAATCAGTATTTCTATCCTTTATATATAGTACACCTTCCCTATGACTAAAACTTTTTTCCTCGTTTGACTTTTTAAATGCTACCATTATCTGGCTAGCCGTGTAGGATGCATATATATCTATTGGGACTTCTTCATCCTCATATGGAATCTCTATTACCTTTAATTTACTCAAATTATAATCAATTATTTCAATTAATTCTTTTACAATATCTTGATTTTTATTTTTAAGAATTCTTAACGAATCCATATAGTTTTTTTCTGGTTCCTTCCCCCATAGGGTATAGTGGAACATACCAAGCATTAACTTTTCCTGATTTGTAAAGTTGATAAAATTCAAGTCTTTCATTAATAATTTCCTAGAAAACTTAAGTAATCTCTTTGAATCAATTCCTGAGAATCTCCGCAATGAGTTCTTTAACTCTTTGTCATGTGTGACTTTGTATAGCTGAGATGAACTCGTCTCAGCTATTAATTCATGGAATTTATATTTTGAATATAATTGATGCTTATCAATACCATAGTTTTCAATGAAATTTCTTAGGTTTAATTCATCTGCAAATACATTACTATAATTAGCTATCATTTTTTTGAGATTGTTTTTATTTATTATAGAAGATTGAATATTTTTTAAAATATAACTTTGAGCAACTTTCTCTAATTTAATATGACATCCTGCTGGCATATTGGGGAATTCATCCAATATCTCATAATCCATCCCTTTGTTTGACTTGCCAGTAAGGGCCCTTAATTTATAAGTGAAGTCATAGTTTTTGTGGGCCTGTCCTATAAAATCTAGAACCGTTAGCGCATCCTTTCCTTCCGATAATCTTAGTCCCCTACCTAGTTGTTGAATAAATACAGTTAATGATTCAGTCGGCCTTAAGAACAAGACAGTATCTATATCTGGAATATCTATTCCCTCATTAAATAAATCTACTGTAAATATACATCTAATTTCACCTTTCTGTAATTTTGTTTTTGCCAATTTTCTTTCTTCTGAGCTAGAGTTTGAATGCAGTGATACAGACTTTATGCCAGCTTTATTGAATGAGTTTGACATGAAATCTGCATGTTTAATGCTTACACAAAATCCCAGTGCCTTAAATCTTGTTATATCAGCCAGATATCTTTCTAAAGCATCTATTATAACCTGCACTCTTTGATTAGATTTTGTATATACATTCTCTAGCTCACTGGTATCATATCCACCCCTTTTCCATTTAAGATGGCTTAAATCAATAGGATCCGATACTCCAAAGTAATTAAATGGACTTAATAATTTTCTGTCTATTGCATCTCCTAGTCTAATTTCTGAAGCTATACGATTATTAAAGTAAACTAATATATTTTCTCCATCCATTCTCTCTGGCGTTGCTGTAAGTCCTAATAGTATTTCTGGTTCAAAGTATCTTATAACCTTCAAATAGGAAGATGCTGTACTATGATGAGATTCATCTATGACTATATAATCGAAATGGTCCTTTGCAAATCTAGAATAATTTTTATTTGAATTTAAGGTTTGGATCGATGCAAATACATGATTAAATTCTTCCGGTATCTCCCCATCTACCCACAAACTACCAAAGTTTTGGTCTTTAAGAACATTTCTAAAGGAAGCTATACTCTGTTGAAGTATTTCTTTTCTATGAGCAAGAAATAAGAGTTTCTTATTTCCATCCTTGATTACTTCTTTATAATCAAATGCAGCTACCATAGTTTTGCCAGTACCTGTGGCAGCTACTACAAGATTTCTATAGGATCCATACTCTTCTCTTTCTACCCTAAGATCTTCTAACATCTCTTTTTGATGGGAAAATGGTGATAGATCAAAAAAAATATAGCTTTCATCATCCTTTTCTTTTCTACTCAATGCCTTTCTTAACTCTTTTTTGTCACTTTCGTTTTCAGGCATAAAGGTTCTAAACTCATCATCATTCCAATATGTTTCAAATGCCTTTATCAGGCTATCCACTACATCCTTTGAGGTATATTCCGACACCTTAATATTCCACTCCAGCCCCTTAGATAAGGCTGGATTGGATAAATTGGAAGAACCTATGTAAGCCGTGCTAAAACCAGTGTCCCTCTCAAAGTAATATGCCTTTGCATGTAGTCTGGTTCTATTTGTATCATATGAGATTTTGACCTCTGTATTTGGTAATTGTGATAGCTTGAGAATTGCCTTGTAATCTGAAGCCCCCATATATGAGGTAGTGATTATCCGAAGTTTGTTTTTCTTAGTAAAATCCACTAAATCATCATATATAAGTATAAGTCCACTATACTTAATAAAGGAAACAATAAAATCTATCCTATCTGCCGTTCTGATTTCCCTACACAATTCACTCTCTAATGTTGGACCAGTAGAGCCAGTGAATAAGGTACTAGAAGATATGGACGTTTTAGGTCTATTATTTATTAATCTTTTTAATGTATCCTCATCCTTGTGCACTGCTAATAGTTCTAAAAAATTCTTATCTTCTTCAAGTACGATCTCACTACCTATTTCTTTATTTAGTTTCCTAACAAAATCTAATTTTTCATCTTCCTTCTTTCCAGATAGAACCTTTTTTATTAATTTGTAATAAGCTGTAGCTAGCACTCTAGATGTTTCACCCTTATCCACTTTTCTTGTTTCATTGTATAAATCAAAAACACAATTTTTAAGTTCATTATCTAATAATCTTTCATAGAGTCCAAAATTCATGTAATACCTCCTTCGTGATTTATCCCATTTATATTTATAAACAATCAAAGTTTTAATAGCCAACTAGTCTTATCGCAGATTTCTAATATCTATAATTTAATCTTCTTGAGAAAGATGTTTAGACTTATCTGTTTTAATCATAAACCCCCTCTAAAACTAAAGTTTATAATCTTATTATACTTAGATTGCTAATCACGACTGTTTATCCCTCTTTACTATGTATTATATTATACCAAAATAAAATCTTAATGCTAATTTTTCATTAACCAAAATAATCTATCTTGATAAATAAAAGGGCTAGATTCCAGTTAAAATCTCTCTTAAATCCTTATTTTGCAAAAAAATTAGAACAAAGAAAATCTTTGAAAAGTTAATAATCTTTTTACTAAAAAGCACCATAGAATCTTATTTAGGTTTCTATGGTGCTTGATTTTTACACACTTAGATACTACTTGCCACCTACACATTTTTTTCTATGCTTTTAGCATCAATATAGCTTCATTAGTGATGCTGTATTAAAATAAATCACTATAAGTGTCAGTTCTGGTTAAGGTTAAAGTCAAGATATCTTCACCTATTTTGTAAATCAATAGCTAATCAGGTAAAATATGGCACTCTCAGTACTCTTTATAATTACCAATAAGCTGATGATCTCTATATCTCTCAGGAAGTTCTTTTCTCTCAATTAAAAATTCTATAACTTCTTCCAATAGAGAAATATTATATCCTCTCTTTTAAATAGCTTTATAGTCTTTTTTAAATTAGCTGGAATACCTAATCTTAAGCATTTAAGTCCTCCATTAATTCTTTAATATTATCAAAGGATTTACTTAAATTTCTATTGTTCTCTACGTCATCTATTGTAGCACGAGTTATCTCATTTGCCTCATTTAAACGTATTTCAAAAGGAATACCTCCATACCTAATAGATTGCCTTAAAAATACATTCATTGCAGTGGACATGTTCATCCCAATTTTATTAAATAACTCTTCTGCTTCTTCTTTTACTTTACTATCAACACGAATATTAATATTTGAAGTGGACATAAAATCAACTCCTTTCTTTACTTATATTTTAAGTTATTGTGTTGAAGTTGTCAATACATTGTGTTTATAATTTCTATTTGAAATAGAAAAAATTAGCCTTGATATTATCAGCTTTCTTCTTTTGTTTTAACTACTCCCACTCTTTATTTTCTAGCATTCGTTAAATACTAAATGGCTTAATATAAGTGCCTTAATGCAGCACGTTCTTGCTCTGTTTGTTCCATATGGGCTAGTTCATGACTTTTCTTATCCATTCCAATCCCCGTTCCGGGTGAAAAAATCATCGTTTAATTTAAAATTTAGATTATGACAAAGAAATTATTTTTTAATTTTCCAATAGCCTGTTTTATCAGAACCAATTCTCTCAATATACCCATGTCTTACCAACTCGTTTAAATAGCGTTGAATTGTTCTAATGTGTTTTGACATTAACTGCGATAACTCTTCTCTAGTATATCCTGGATTTACTTTTAAATATTCAAATGTAATTTCTGCTTGACTTGAAATCTTAATATTAGCATCAGGCTTTTTTCCCTTTTCTAATGATATGATTTTTTCTCTGTAGAATGTAAACTCAAACCCTTGGTCATACATTTCATAACTGTAATTTATTCCAGAATCATTACATAAACTATTTACTCTTTTAAATCCACTCCCAAACTGCTCTATAGCTTTAGCCATATATAAGACTTTTGTAATAAGTGTGTTTCTAATTGAAGAAGGAAGATCTAATTTCATGTACTCCTCTGGGCTATAGTTAGACTCAAATTTGCCTGGACTATATACTACTACCTTTGATGGATGAATTCTTATTTCATGGTATGTATCGGTGTTATACTGAGCATGAGCAAAACTATTAACTATTATTTCCCTTAAAGCTTCAGTTGGTATTTCCGGAACTTCCGTTCTTGTGAAATCAATTATTTCACCAGACCACCTAATGTTTTTTTCAACGTATATCTGCGCTTCTTTTATTAAATTATAAATATTGTCTTCTACCGTTTTTATATCAAGAAATGTTAATTTCTCATCTGTAGCAAATATCGCCATTTTTAAGGTAATAGGAGACCTGTTAGAAAACAAGGCATAACCTGCATTCGTCAATTTATCATTTTGATATAACCCTAATTTTTTTAGTATATTTTCAGGATTATACTCCGTCTCCAGTAATCTACCATGTTTAGTTGCTTGATCAAAAAAATGCCTTAGTGCATTTTCATCAATATCACTCAAATTATAATTTGTCAATTGGTCTTCCCATGAATCTTTATATGATTTTTCAATTATCATTCTCTTTAATTCACTTGTGCCCAATTCCCTATCTTCATCTGCTATTCTTATATAATATCTACCAAAGGCTGAATAAGGTTGTTCCCTTCCCGTTACAGTAACTTCTATAACTTCAACTCCATCAATAACAATAACTTCTACTACCGGATAAGTTCTAGGTTCTATTCCTTCATATATTCTCCTAGATATATCCCTCATAGAAGTTTCTGATATTTGATTTTTTACTACTTTACCTCTTGGAGAAACACCAAATATTAATCTACCCTTTCCATGTTTATTTAACATGGAGACTAAGGATATAATCGCTTCCTTAATTTCACCAGTAGATTTTTTGAATTCTACCGTCTCTGTTTCATTCCTCATTTAATCAACCTCCACATATTAAGTATAACTTATGTCACCCTAAATGTCACTCTATTTGTCACTCTAATAAAAAATGAAAAAAGCACCTAGAGTTTAGATAATCAATCTAGCTCTAAGTGCTTTCTATTTTCTTATTTAATTTTATAAAAATAGACATAAAATCTACCAATCACATTTTTTCATCATTTCTAGTAAAATAGCTTCAAAATAGCATCATTCTTGTGTTTTTCAACCACTACTCCACGCCGTAGGTTGCGGACTTATAGCTCCTTTTAGTCGCTACAAGCCTCGCCAATCCTGACAGAGGACCTTCCTGCAATTTATTTCGTAAATTGGGATAGGTCTCTCAACCCTGGCCGTCGCTTTCTTACCAATCGACTTCATCTCTTGGGAAAGCTTGGCATGAGGCCTGCCAACATTTTCATTAAAAATGTGGCTAGGGCTTCAACAGGGGTGATACCATCAATTTCATTTGCTCGCTTTGCTCACATGAAATTGGGTCATCACTCCCACTCAATGGTACTTGGTGGTTTACTCGTTATATCAAATACTACCCTATTTACTTCCTTTACCTCATCTGTTATCCTGCTGGAGACCTTGTCCAGTATTTCCAGAGGAATCTTGACCCAATCTGCTGCCATACCATCTACTGAGTTTACTGCTCTTAGGGCTATGGTGTGGCAATAGGTCCTCTTTCCATCTACTACGCCTACTGATTGAATGTTTGGCAGGACTGCAAAGTACTGCCATATGTCCAGGCCTGCCTTCCCTATTTCATCCCTATAGATATGGTCTGCTTCCCTGAGAATATCCAACTTCTCCTTGGTGACTTCTCCCAGACATCTAACTCCTAGCCCCGGTCCCGGGAAGGGCTGCCTGCCTACTATATCTTCACTTATACCTAGGAGTCTGCCTACTTCCCTTACTTCCTCCTTGTATAGTTCCCTCAAGGGCTCGATCAATTCAAAGTTTACATCTTCTGGCAGTCCTCCTACATTGTGGTGTGATTTAACTGCTAGCTTCCCCTTACTCCCCGATTCTATTACGTCGGATTTTATGGTTCCCTGAATTAGAAAATCAATATCCTCAAGCTTGGACTGTTCTTCTTCGAATACCCTAATAAATTCCTCTCCTATTGTCTTTCTTTTTTTCTCTGGGTCGCTTACTCCCTTTAGTTTACCTAGGAACCTATCCTCTGCATCTACCACTATTAAATTCATATGAAACTCATCTCTAAAAACTTGCTCTACCTCTATCCTTTCATTTTTGCGGAGTAGTCCATGGTCTACAAAGACACAGACTAGATTGTCACCTATGGCCCTATGAACTAGGACTGCTGCCACAGAGGAGTCTACTCCACCGGACAGGGCACAGAGTGCCTTCCTGTCTCCTATCTTATTCTTTATCTCTTCGATTTGCTTGTCAATAAAACTTTTCATATTCCCTCCTTGTATGTCAGTGAATAATAAGATTCCTCGTCTTTAACTCGGAATGACAACTAACGCCTGCTTAGGTCAGTAGATAATAAGATTCCTCGTCTTTAACTCGGAATGACAACTAGCGCTTGCTTGGGTCAGTGAATAATATGATTCCTCGTTTTTAACTCGGAATGACAACTAGCGTCTGCTATAGTTTGGCGATTCCTTGGTTATATGGATATCATGGGGGTGGTTTTCAATTAAGGAGGCAGATGTTATCTTAATGAATTTTGCCCTATCCTGCAATTGTTCGATATCCCTTGCTCCTATATAGCCCATGCCAGATTTCAGCCCCCCTACTAGCTGGTATATTACATCGCCTAGGGGTCCCCTGTAGTGGACCCTGCCTTCTACTCCTTCAGGCACGTACTTCTTCACATCTTCCTGAAAGTACCTGTCCTTGCTGCCAGCGTCCATAGCTCCCTGGGAGCCCATTCCCCTATACTCCTTGTATCTTCTTCCCTCGTATAGGACTTCTTCTCCGGGGCTCTCATCTGTTCCGGCAAAGAGGGAGCCTGCCATTATGACACTGGCCCCCGCGGCAATGGCCTTGGTCACATCTCCCGAATACTTTATCCCCCCGTCTGCAATTACTGGTATATCGTATTCCCTAGCCATCTGTGCACAGTTCATAACTGCAGTTATTTGAGGGACGCCTATGCCTGTGACTACCCTGGTGGTGCAAATAGAGCCCGGCCCTATGCCCACCTTTATGGCATCTGCCCCGGCATTGATCAGGTCAAGGGTGGCCTCTGCTGTAGCCACATTGCCTGCAACTACCTGTAGCTCTGGGTACTCTCTCTTTACCTTGCCTATGGCATCTATGACTCCCTTTGAGTGTCCATGGGCTGTATCTACTACTATTACATCTACCTTAGACTTCACTAGGGCTTCTACCCTCTCCATCATATCTGAGGTTACCCCAACTGCTGCCCCTGCCAATAGCCTCCCCGTCTCATCCTTGGCAGAGTTTGGATATTGTATGGATTTTTCTATATCCTTTATGGTTATGAGGCCTGCCAACTTGTATTCTTGGTCGACTAGGGGCAGTTTTTCAATCTTATACTGTTTCATTATTTCCAGGGCATCGTCCATAGATATATCTATCTTAGCCGTTACCAAATTGTCCTTGGTCATTACATCGTAAATTTTCTTTGTTATTTCTCTTTCAAACCTAATATCCCTATTGGTTATTATCCCTACCAATTTCCCATCTCCATCTGTTATGGGAACTCCCGAAATATGGTATCTCTCCATTAATTCCAGGGCGTCAGATACTATATGATCTGGAGATAAAAAAAACGGATCAGTTATTACTCCGTGTTCTGATCTCTTTACCTTGTCTACTTCCAGAGCCTGCCTTTCTATGGACATATTCTTGTGTATAATACCAATGCCTCCCTCCCGAGCCATTGCAATAGCCATCTTGGACTCTGTTACCGTATCCATTCCTGCACTCATTATAGGTATATTCAATTTTATAGCCTTTGTTAAATGGGTACTTACATTGGTGTCCTTTGGCAGTATCTCTGATTTTCCAGGCAGCAAAAGTACGTCGTCAAATGTCAAACCTTCTCCCACAAATTCCAAAGCAAATTCCTCCTTCTTTTAATCTCACTTGTATTTTAGGTATTAATACTATATTGTAAATTAAATCTCCCAAAAATACAAGGAGATTTAAGACACTTTTAAATATTTGTCCTTCGGACAAACAGCATATAGGAGCCTATGTTTAGGACTATCATATAGATAAGCCCAATTAAATAGTACTGGCCATATGAAAGATATAGGCCCCCTCCCCTGATTAGGGAGCTGATGACCTTGGCAGTCCAAAAGCCAGGGGCAAAGGAAAAGAATAGTTCCCTAGGACCAGATATAAATAGGGCTATAATGGGAAAGAAAATTACACTTCCTCCGGCCTTCATTATGGCAAAACCCTCTATCTTATTCTTGGCAAAGGCATTTATCAAGAGTCCCGAAATCGGTGCCTCTAGTGAGGCTAGTAGTCCTATAGCTACTGTATCTTTCACGGAAATATCGCCTATTTTTGAAAACCATATTACAAATATTGTTGCTATTAGGGACATAAAATATACGGCTACAAGCCTAAAACTTAGGAACTGATGAATACTGAGTGGCGTCACCTTGATGTTTATCAGGACATTGTCGTCCCTATCTTCCAATATGGAAAATCCTATTAGGGCTCCATAGGAAAGGGGAATTATCAGCACAAAAATGGCCAGTATCAGGTCGGTAAAGGGCCCAAAATCAAAGCCATAGCTCTTGCTAATCCAGGGGAATAAATATCTGACTATTAGGGCCGACAAGGCAGGATAGGCCAGCATAAAGCTCATCAGAGAGTCCCTGCTCCACTTTCTAAACTCAGACCTTAAAAAACTACTATACATTGCCATTCACCCCTTCCCTTAAGGCATAGCTGTCAAACTTCTTCCATATTAAATAATATAGTATGAGCGAGGCAGTTATTATATAGGCGATAGAAATGAATAAGTCCCTCTCTCCCACCATTCCTGTAGGCCCCATTATCAGCATGAGTGCCGATTTTGTTGGGATTATATATACAAGCCTTTTAAATAGGGCATTGTTTACTATATTGAATTGGTCCAATATGACAGGTACTACCATAACAAAAAATAACTTCATTATTCCCATGACTAAATCTGTAAAGTTCTTAGAAAAGTATGTAAGCAAAAGCCCCACTAGGGAATGAAACAGGGCGACTAATATAAGTGAGCCCAGCATATATAGATAATTTATGTCTATGCTTTTAAATATCTTAGAATATATGAACATGATGGTAAAGGATATTATACTGGGTATTATATGAGAAAGAAGTTTTGCCAACAGATATTCAGACTTTGATACAGGGGATACCAATAGGGTTCTGATGGTCCCCTCTTCCCTTTCATATATAAAGGTAACCCCTATGAGCAAGACCGCCATGGTCGTCACATCTAAAAATATAAGCTGGGGCACAATCTCGCTTACGTCGTCTATGTTTACGAGATGAAGTATTGCCACCCAAAGGCCCGATACCAATAGGGAGGCGGCAAAGAGATTATATCTTTTGAGCCTTAGGAGCTCTCCCCTGACTAGGGCATAGAATTTAGTCATGGCCCTTCACCTCTGTCACCTCGATAAATATGTCGTCCAATGTGTTCTCCTTGCTATGGATGGTTATGATTTTCTTATTCCTTATTATATCTAGGAAGGATGGATTATTTAGCCCATCTAACTCAAAGCTAGACTTGACTATGGTCCCTCCATCCTCATATTCCAAGTCCAGCTCCCGCCTGCCATATTTCAACTTTAGCTCCTTGGGGCTACTGGTCTCTACAATTTTACCCCCCGCCATAAAGGCTACCCTATCGCAGAGTTCATCTACATCGTTCATCAGGTGGGTCGTCAGGAGGACAGTCCCCCCTCCCTGTCTAAATTCCCCTATTAATTCCTTGATTATCCTGGCATTTTTGGGATCCAATCCATTGGTTGGCTCGTCTAAGAATAGGACCTCTGGATTATTTAGCATTGCCCTGACAAAATTCAACCTTACCTTCATGCCCTTGGAGTATTCCATTACCCTCTTGTCCTTATCCCCATATAGGCCAAGCCTTTTCAGGAGTTTATCTGTATCTATGGTTCTTTTATAGAGTTTCTTAAAGAAATTTAGGTTTTCTTCCCCTGTCAGCTTTGAAAAATGGACGGGCATCTCAAAGCCTACTCCTATTTCATCAAAATAGTCCTCCTTGCAGGCCTTTAGGTCCCTGCCCTTGTAAAGTATCCTACCCTCATAGCCCCTTAAGAGTTTGATGAGCAATTTTTGACTTGTGGATTTCCCCACTCCGGAGGGTCCCAAAAGTCCAAATATCTCACCTTTTTTGATTTGAAAGGAAATTCCCCTTATGGTATCTTCCCTATTCCTTGAATACCTATAGCTTAAATCCTCTATTTGATACATATTATCCCCCCTGACTCTAGCACTAATTATATTATCTATGTAATTTTGGCTTTGGTCAAGGATATTTAAAAAAGGATGGGAAAACCCATCCTTTTTGGTCATTTCGTATTTAACTGTTGATTGTCCAACCTCAGGCCCATCCTGTCTAATTCCTTGTCCTTCTGACGTTTCCAGGAGTGAAGGATTAGGGCTAGGGTAACTACCCCATAGGAGAAAAACATCCTAAAGTATTCCCCAATCATGGCCTGGCCTGTTAGATATTTACCCGCCACTGGCATGACTAGGAACATTAAATGGAACAAGGCTGTACCGAATAGTGCATTGGGTATAGTTGCCTTTATTACAGATGCTCCACCTACTAGGAGGGAAGCTGCCGCAAATAGGGCTGCCTGATCTGCACCATTATATGTGTTTAGGGTACCTATATTTTGTAAATATATTATCTGTCCGTAGGCTGCCAGGACTGTAGATACTATGATTGATTGAATACGAACCCTCTCTACATCTATACCCGCAGAGTTGGCCACTACCATGTCCTGCCCCACTGCCCTCATGTCTTGGCCCAGCTTGGTCCTCTTAAACCATATGGTAAACAGGACTATTATGCCAATAATCAAAAATGTACCTATGGGAATATTTACTCCATTGATTTTCAATAGAAGCAATTTATCGAATCCCTTTGCTACGCCTAGGTCTATGGCATTACGAACGCCAAATCCTCTAGACAGGATAAGTCCCTTGCTCTTAAATGGAATTATGGAGCCACAAAGGTATAGTAGGAAAAACTGATATACCCCAGAAATAAACAAGCCCAACATCATGGAGGTTATCATTTCTCTACCCTTTGCCCTATTTAGGACCTTACCGCCAAAATATCCAAGCACTATGGCTATGGGAGTCGACAAAATGGCAGCCAATATCAGACCTAGGGCACCGCTCACGCCCCAATCTGTAATGAATATCAGGCCAATTTGACCCGCCATGGCTCCTAGAACCATACCGAAGTTTATACCCATTCCCGCCATTATTGGAAGCAGGAGGGATAAGACTAAGAATGAGTTCCTTACCAGTCTAGTTATTATCTGGTCTACTAGATAGGTTCCAGTGAATCTCGAAAGGGGTATTGCTATTCCACTGATTACTAGAAATAGTAGGGGTACTGCACTACTGGTCAATATCTTTCCTAGTTTTCTCTTGTCTTTAAACATTATTTACCCCCCTTTCCCCTAGTTAAGGCATATACGATGAGTCCATTGGTGACTATTATCCTGATTACCTCTGATACGTCAATGTCGATGGCATTGTTAATAACAGATGGTGTCATGGTAAGTATCCCCTGGAATAAAAGGGTTCCAATGATTACATTGGTAATAGACGCCTTGTTTACAGTGGCCCCACCTAAGAGTATAGCCGCTACTGAAGGGAAGGAAAAGGCCAAGGGCGAATTATACATCTGTATAAATCCAAAGCTCTGCTCGTATACTACCATTCCCATGGATGCGATCATGGTAGATAGCATAACCGATATAATACGCATCTTGTCAATACTTATACCAGATGCCCTGGCATAGTCGGGATTAGACCCTACTGCTGTAATTGCTGTACCTGTCTTTGTCTTGAAAAATAGCCAAACAAATATAGCTACAAGTGCAAATAGCAGAATCATTCCCATGGGAACTGCAAATCTCTCTGTAACGGGAATCCTAGCCAGGTCGTTGAGGACGTGATACCAGTAGTCCTTCACGCTTATGGTAACCCGAAGGCCCTCCCCCTTAAAACCCTGGACAGAGGCTGGGTTGCTAAATGGCAGAATAGTCCACATAATATTCATGAAGAATACAAATGAGAAGCCCACATAGGTGGCAATAATCATTTCATCTCCCTTTACCCTGTTCAGTAAAAGTCCGTATAAGAATCCAAAAATTGCAGCAAAAAATAGACCGATTACCATAGCTACAGCTATTCCAGCTATTCCTGTCAAATGAAATTCCAGACTGATTACTGCCCCCAGCATTCCTGCAATTAGTCCAACGGGTATGCCAAAGTTTAGTCCAGCTCCCGATTGAATCATGGGCACCATGGAGAGGACCATAATGGCATTCATGCCAAATCGAACGATAACGTCGTTGATAGATGCATCTATTCTAACTCCAAATATTGGAGCAGCGATGAATAATCCTAATAAAAAGAGTCCTATTATTATTCTAGCCCATCCAAAATCCCTTATAAACTTATTTATCGCAACCATATTTTCTCACCCTCTTCATTAATCTTGTATTCTCCAGACATCATAAGTCCAAATTCAGTTACATCAGTATCTGGAGGTACAATACCAAATATTTCACCTTCACAGACAATGGCTATACGATCGCTGATGGATCTTAGTTCTTCCAGTTCAGATGATACTATTACTATGGTTGTGTTATTTTCTTCATTGTATTTTCTCAAGGCATTTAATACCAATTCCTTAGCCCCTACGTCTATTCCACGGGTCGGTTCAGATACGAATAATAGTTTGGGGTCTGTAGCAAATGCCTTGGCAAGGCATACCTTCTGCTGATTGCCCCCCGACAGGTTCCTAGCCAATTGTTTTTCACTAGTACACCTTATCTCCAACTGCTCTATATATTCGTTGGCAACAGCCCTCATGGATTTGTCGTCCCTAAGGCTAAATAATCCACCTAAATATTTCTTTACAAATTTATTCTGCACCTGCATGGCATTAAAGGCTATATTCCAGTCAATTGGTTCGTCCAATAGGAGTCCGACTCCCCTCCTATCCTCTGAAACAAAGGAAATTCCCCTTTTCAATACCTCAAGAGTATTGTTGAGGGGTAGGGCTTTGCCTTCAAAATACATTTCTCCACCTGCATCGAAGAGTCCCATTATGCCATTAGGCAGACCCAGTTTCCCCTGGCCTGCAAGGCCTCCTATGCCTAAAATCTCTCCCTTGCGCACCTTTAATGATACATTTCTAATCTGTTCTCCGGGCATATCTACCCAAAGATTCTTTGCTTCAAATATAATATCCTTCTCATCTACTAGAGTAACACTCTTACTTTCTTCTGCTTTTGTGTCTATATCCCTGCCTACCATCCATTTTGCTATTTGACGAATGTCTACGCCCTCTGTGGGCCTTTCAACTACTACATTTCCGTCTCTTAGAACTACTATGCTATCGCAGGCACTTGTTATCTCCCTCAACCTATGGGATATGAATATAATAGATACTCCCATATCCGACAGCCTCTTCATAGACTCCAGGAGTATATCAGCTTCTGTTTCAGTCAGGACAGCCGTAGGCTCATCCAGTATTATCATCTTTACCTGATCCCTTTTTATTTCACGGGCAATCTCTATAAATTGCTTGTAGCCCACAGGTATCTCCGATACCAGTGTATCTATATCCAGTGAAATGCCTAGTAGGTCTATGGCCTTCTGGGCCTCTTCCCTAACCATGGGCATGTCTACGGTCTCGTATTTCTTGCCGAAGGTCCTGGATATTATGCTTCCCTTGGTTTTTTCCATATTCAATAATACATTTTCAGCTACTGTAAAGCCAGGAATAAGGGAAAACTCCTGATGGACCATTCCTATACCTGCATTTAAGGCATCGACAGGGTTTTTAAAATTTATCTTTTCGCCTTCAAAGTAAATATCCCCATCATATCCGCCAGTTTCTGCTATTACATTCATTCCAAATAAGATGTTCATCAGCGTGGATTTACCAGCACCGTTTTCTCCAACTAATCCAAGTATCTTTCCTTTTTCCAATGTAAAGTTAATGTCTTTTAGTACGACGTTTTCATTGTATTTTTTCCCAACTCCCGATACCTGAAGTAATGCATTTCCTTGGGACATTGTTTCACCTCTTATCTATAATACATTTGGAACGGTCTAAAAAGACCGTCCCAAAGTTTTATTCTATAAATCTTTGTATTTATCTGGCACTACTTCATCAGTATTGCCTATATAGCCTTCTCCGAATACATATGTGTCTTGGTAGATCATAACGTGGTTTTTGGCTTCTTCGCCTGTCACCTTGTTATAGAACCATGAACCATTCCACTCTGCACCTGGTGTATACATGGCAAATGCTTCTAGAACGTCATCTAGGTTTCCTGCTTCCATAGTTCCTTCAGCTACTTGCTTGCCGTATTCAACTAGGGCTTGGGTTCCAGTGTAACCAAATGAATAGGCCCAAGTACCCATTCTTCCGCCGCCGCCTGCTTCTATTACAGCAGCTTCAACTTTTTTAAGAATTGCTGGCCAATCTCCGGCTTCTTCTTTTAGGTCGATGCCAAAAGCTCCTGGATAGCCCATTATTGGTGATGGTAGGTCAGGCTCTACAAACATAGCGCCTAATTCTGCTGCCATCTTTAATAGTGGTTCAGTATGAGCGTCATTTGTTGGGAAGAATACTGTGTTTTCACCGTATTTTTCTACCCAAGCTGGCATTTGCTCTAGTATAAATTGTTGTGCTCCTGGTATTCCAACGTCACTCATTGGGTCTGGAGCTGTTTCATCTGCATATCTTAGACCTAGGTCATTACAAGCTTCTTCCATGATGTTTCTTCTTTCAGACAAGAGTTCTATACTCATATGTCTTGGGAAGGATACGTGAACGAAGGTTTCTGCGCCCATCTTCTTTGCTGCTAATATCATTAAATATCCTCTGTTGATATTATCAGGGTCTATGACCAAATCAGCTGCAGCCTCTATCATAGCAACGTCTTCTTGTGATGAGTTAGCTAATAGGATAATATCAGGACGTCTCTCTCTAATTTGTTTGAAAGCTGCTGATGTCCCTGGTACTGCTTGGTTTACTACGATAACCTTCATATTAGGGTCATCTGATAGACCGACAATTTGTGCAATTGTAGTCTCTTGCTCTTGCATGAAGTTGTCAGGATAAGTAACGTGTTTGATCATTCCGCCCTCATCAGCGTCTCCATACTTTGCAATCATTGCCTCAGCACCACGTAGTTCGTCTTCCCCTTGTGATACTGTACCAGTAACGATACCAATGTGTATTTTTCCTTCATCCCCACCGCCTGCTGGCGCGTCAGAACCTTGATTACAAGCTGCAAGGCTCAATACCATCATAAGGGAAAGTGCAACTAATAACACCCTTTTAAACACAAAAATCTCCTCCTTTTCAATTTGGTCCTAGTATTTGACCATTATTATACTTCGAAACTCAAAGTATACCACTCTTAATATATTACTCCTCCGGGCTTTTAAAGTCAAGCTATAGTTAAAGCAAAACTGTTGACAATACTTGTCAACAGTTTTACAAAATCTTTTCATTTTTAAAAATTAAATGATTGCTTTAAACTATAGTCCTGCAATTCTCCTTCGTAAATGAGATTAAGTTTTCTGCACTCCCTGAAATCCCTAGGAGATGTCAAGGCTGCCTGTTTGTTAATCAATTCGATGCCGCTATTGGCCAATAGAGACGATACAAACTGGGAACAGAAGTAGTTATATTTTCTTTCTATGGGGTAGTTTACCATGACTCCAAAGAGCCCAATAAAATTATATCCGTATTTCTCTCCGTCTCTTTTGAACTTGTCTAATTCCAATAGCAATTGCTCGTATTGCCTTTGATCTATTTCCAATGAATACAAGGCGCAAACAGTGTTTGGAAATCTAGAATAAGTACCATTTACTATATCCTCTTTTACAAATCCACCATAGATAGGGTTCTCTGGTCTAAGCCTTCCAAAACTGTACAATTCCTTTAACTCTTCATCAAAGGCTATGGACACATGGGTATAGGGCTCTTTTGTATATATGTTGATAAACCTCGCCAACCAGGACCCACTGTGAGTAAGTAATATATAGATTTTATGCTTGCTTATGAAAATGCACCTCCACTCAAATAGATAAAATGTATTCTTTTATTAATATTACATCCTTTTTATCAAATTTTCAAGTAGAATATTATTTTAACAATTCTAAATATTTCGACAGCGGAAACAAGTCAATTTTATATGAAGAAAACCCCAATAGTTATCAACTACTGGGGCCTCTAAATACCTAGCTAAATCTCTACATCATGCCGCCCATACCGCCCATGCCACCCATGCCTCCCATGGCTGCCATTGGGTCTTCGCTTTCCACATCTACTACGGCTCCTTCTGTAGTCAGTACCATAGCTGCCACAGAAGCTGCATTTTGAAGTGCTGATCTGGTTACCTTTGTTGGGTCAACGATACCAGTTTCTATCATATTTACATATAGTTCATTTAGGGCGTCAAATCCTATACCATCTGTTTCTGCCCTTACCTTTTCAACTATTACTGAACCCTCAAGCCCAGCATTTGCAGCTATTTGTCTAACTGGTTCCTCTAGGGCCCTTACTATTATATTGACACCTGTTCTCTCGTCTCCATGAGACTCTTCCAATAGTTTTGAAACTGCTGGTATGGAGTCAACTAGCACAGTTCCGCCTCCGGGTACAATCCCTTCTTCTACTGCTGCACGGGTAGCAGCTAAGGCGTCTTCTATCCTAAGCTTTCTTTCCTTGAGCTCAGTTTCAGTCGCAGCACCTACCTGAATAACTGCTACACCACCTGATAGTTTGGCTAGTCTTTCTTGTAGTTTTTCTGCATCAAATTCTGAGTCTGTTTCTTCTAGCTGGGCCCTTATTTGTTTGACCCTATTTTGTATCTCCTCTTGCTCCCCTGCACCGTCTACTATTACAGTGTTTTCCTTATCTACCTTTACCTTTACTGCCTTACCCAGCATGTCTACAGTAGCTTCCTTTATATCATAGCCTAATTCTTCAGAGATTACAGTCCCGCCAGTTAGTATAGCTAAGTCCTGTAGCATTTCCTTTCTCCTGTCGCCAAAGCCAGGAGCCTTTACTGCCACACAGTTAAATGTACCCCTTAACTTGTTAACTACCAGGGTAGCCATGGCTTCACCGTCTATATCTTCTGCAATGATTACTAGGGGTTTGCCCATTTGTACTATTTCCTCGAGTATTGGCAATATATCTTGAATATTGGATATTTTTTTATCTGTTATCAGGATATATGGATCTTCGTATTCTGCAACCATCTTTTCAGTATCTGTTACCATATAGGCAGATACGTATCCCCTATCAAATTGCATACCTTCTACTACGTCAAGTGTTGTTCCCATGGATTTTGATTCTTCAACAGTGATTACTCCGTCGTTACCTACCTTTTCCATGGCGTCGGCTATTAATTTTCCTATTTCCTCATCTCCTGCAGAAATAGAGGCTACCTGTGCAATTGAGTCCTTGGATTCTACCATCTTGGAAAATCTCTTTATTTCATCCACTGCTGAGTCTACTGCCAATTGAATGCCCCTTTGAAGGATCATAGGATTGGCACCTGCGGCCACATTCTTTAGGCCCTCTCTAATAATGGCCTGTGCCAGCAGGGTAGCAGTGGTTGTTCCATCTCCTGCGACGTCTTGGGTCTTTGTAGCTACTTCCTTAACTAATTGTGCACCCATATTTTCATATTTATCTTCTAATTCAATTTCACGAGCAATGGTAACTCCGTCATTTGTAATAAGGGGAGCACCGAATTTCTTGTCTAATACTACATTTCTGCCCTTTGGCCCCAATGTTACCTTAACTGTATCGGCTAATTGGTTTATTCCTCTTTCCATGGCGCGACGTGCGTCTTCGCCAAATTTAATTTCCTTTGCCATCTATTCACACACTCCTTTTTAAAATTTACTCGACTACTGCCAATATATCCATTAGCTTTATTATGGTTAATTCTTCTCCGTCAACCTTGATTTCTGTACCAGAGTACTTGGAAAACAGTACCTTGTCACCTACTTTGATTTGTTCCTTCTTCTTTTCGTCCTCAGCAATGTCTGGACCAACAGCAAGTATTTCTGCTATTTGAGGCTGCTCCTTTGCTGAATTTGGCAGTACAATACCACCCTTTGTTTTTTCCTCGGCTTCAACCTTTTTGATTATAATCCTATCTCCCAAAGGTTTTAGATTCATTTTACTACCTCCTTATGTTAATAAAATTCTATTTCCTTATTTTATTAGCACTCATTGTTAGTGAGTGCTAATATCTACATAATATATGTTACTTAAATCAAAGTATGTAATCAAGTTTCGTATTTCATCATAATAAGGTATTATTTGCTAAATAATACCTTATTATCCATTAATCTTTATATTTCTTTATTTTTCTTATTTTATCTAGCAAAACTAACTATATTTGCCAATGCGTAGTATAAAATGGGAATAAATATTGCCGGAAGCATATTTCCCACCTTTATTTTCTTCAATCCCAGTATGTTTATCCCAATAGCCATGATCAAGATACTGCCTATGGCAGACATTTCATTTATGACCTCTGGGGTCAATAGATCCTTCACCATATTGGCCATTAAGGTGATGCCACCCTGATATATAAGTATAGCTATGGAAGAAAATGCAACTCCAATACCCAGGGTAGATGCAAAGATAATCGAAGAAAACCCGTCTATGACAGATTTGGCAAATAGGGTTTCATGGTTTCCCTGTATACCCGATTCCAAGGCACCCACTATGGCCATGGCCCCAACACAAAAGACCAGGGATGCCGTCACGAATCCCTTGGAGAAATTGCTGTCCCTGCCCCCAAATTTCATTTGCAGGGAATTGCCTAGCCCATCTAGTTTGTCCTCTATGCCTACGATTTCCCCTACTACGCTTCCTATGACTATACTAGCTATGACCAGTATCAGATTTTCAGATTTTATACTCCCCATTATTCCTATGACCAAAACTGCCAAGGCTATTCCATCCATTACGGTGTCTTTATACTTTTCTTTTATTCCCTTCTTTAACAAA
Organism: Tissierellaceae bacterium; assembly: GCA_041655755.1. Classification (GTDB taxonomy): domain Bacteria; phylum Bacillota; class Clostridia; order Tissierellales; family Tissierellaceae; genus JAAYFT01. The sequence goes on along the minus strand of JBBAEY010000010.1, from coordinate 6,727 downwards.
ATTCCTATTATAGATCCTCCTATGACTGCTGCTACATTCACTATTGTCCCTAGCATGGTAATCCCCCTTATCTCTTGCTTTATCCTTGTCCTTTGTTAAGAATACACTATTTTAGGGGAAATATCCAGACATTTATAAAATTTATTACTTTCCTATTCCCAGCTCCCTAGCATAATAAAATAAGTACTGCTGGGCAAATCCTGCAAGGTCGCCAAATATCTCTGCCCCATAGGAGCCGATTAGCTTTACATTTGTCTCCTTCTTCAGGTAAAAGTGTTCCATTACCCTCTTGACCCACACGTCTACGGGAAAGGCATCAGCCTTGCCATAGGCAAAGAGCAGTATGCAGTCAGATACCTTTGGCCCCACCCCAGGCAGGGTCATGAGGACCTCCTTCCCTTCATCTCTACTGAGGTCATATATACTATCTAAATCTAAATCCCCCCTAGCGATAATCTTTGAGGTCTCCACTATCCTCTCAGCCCTAAAGCCAACCTTTGTCAAGTCCTTCAAATCCCTTGGCTCTGCCTTAGACAGGGCTAGAGGACTGGGAAAGCTATAGAAGTCACCCTCCCCTATTTTCTCTCCATAGTACCTTGATATTAGGTCAATGGATTTTTTTATCCTGGGTATTTGATTATTGGCGGATATGATAAAGGATATGCTGGTCTCAAAGGGCTCCTGATTTAGTATCCTGATACCATGGCCAAATTCAATGGCTTCCTCTAATATGGGATCCCTTGACAATTGGCTTTTTATTTCCTCATAGTCCCTGTTTAGATCAAAATAGTTTTTCCATATGCGATTGAAGTCATATGGATTGCTACCCTTCAAGATAAGGTCAGGACCCTCCCTTTTAACATTTAATACCCTTCCATAGGCTATGGTGGTGTAGGACTTATCCTCCTCTACTGTCCACCTAAAGGCCTGGCCGCACTCAAATATATGCCTGGGCTCAAAACTCCCTATATCCCTTAGTATTATCCTATCCTCTTCCTCAATTATGCTGTAAGCCATCTCTATCTCCTTTACACTTTATTGGCCTTCTACTATATATTATAGTTTACCCCCATATGAAAATTAAAAACTGGCAGAGCCAGTTTTTAATTCAGGGCCTTCAATGCAATCTTGTAGGCCACATCCCTTGCGTCCTCGATACCTATGTCTTTATACAGGTCTCTTTGATTTATATATTTGGAAAAAGACGATATTGCCCCCTGGACAACCATTATCTCATAGTAGTCGGCCCCTTGGCTTTTTATCAGCCCCTCATTAAAGCCCATCTCCAATAGGTTCCTGATTTCCCCATTGATTAGTGCCATAAACCTTGTCACGCTGCATTCCTTATCAGCTAGATACTCATAGAACTTTTCAATTCCTCCTGAAGACAACAATATATTCAATAGGGACAGCTTATTTTTTAGGTTTTCTTCTATTATATATAGGACTTCATAAAACCTATCTTTGAATTGATCCCTGGACCTGATTCTTTCAAAGGCTCCCTTTATCTCCTTGCTCATACTGTAGATTATGGCCTTGGATATGACCTCCTCCTTGGAGTCAAAGTAATCGTATATGGTTCCCTTGCCAATATTGGCAGACCTTGCTATATCCGATACCTTAATGGAATAGGGATTTGCGCCTTCCCTCATTAAAAGGACTAGCCCATCAAATATGGCAATTTCCTTCTCCGAATATTCAATATTGTCCATACTAGTCATCCCCCTGCAGGATAATCTTCCTGATTTTCTTCTTGTGAAGCAGGGCATACATGACGGGTACCACCAGCAAGGTGAGAAGAGTAGCATAGGTCAATCCCCCAATAGCTGTAATAGCCAAGGGCTGGATCATTTCAGACCCTACACCTACTCCTATTGACAGGGTGGAAAGTCCAAGTATAGTCGTAATGGCAGTCATCAGGATTGGTCTCATACGAGTCCTTCCCGCCAATACCAGGGCTTCATTTATCTCCATGTCCTCTTCCCTCAATTGGTTGCTATAGTCTACAAATACTATACCGTTATTTACCACTACACCTGATAGGACTAGGAATCCTAGCATTGAAATCAGGGATATTTCATAGCCAGTTATGGCCAGAGCCAGTAAACCCCCAGTAAAGGCCAGAGGAATGGTAAACATGACTACAAATGGCGACAAGAGGGACTGGAATTGGGCGACCATTATAAGGTATATGAAGGCAATGGCCAGGAGGGTCATATAGATCAAATCCCTGAGGGAGGTCTTTATCATTTCATTCTCCCCTGATAATTCTATGTCATATCCGTCAGGCAACTCATAGTTCTTCAAGTTCTTTTCAAATTCTCGGCTCACGATGCCGATATTGTAATCCCTATCTATGGATGCCCTAAGGGAAATAAATCTTTCCTGATCCTTTCTCCTAATGGAGCTAAGTCCCTTTTCCTCCGATATATGGGCAATGTCTCCAATTCTTATTTCCTTTTCTCCGCCCTCTTTCTTTAGCTTTATGGTCAAATCCTCTAAATCTTCCTTGACAATATCCTCTCTTTGTCCATCTATGACCATTACAGGATAATCTTTTTGACCTATAGACAGGCTGGTAACGGATTTACCCTTGGACAAGATGTTGCTCACTTCGCCAAAGACCTGGGCTACTGTCAGTCCTTCTTCCATGGCCCTTTCCTTATCTACCCTGATGCGGACTTCCTCTAAGCTATCGTCGACGGCCACGGTAACCTCATCTATACCCTCTGTTGCTTTTAGTATCTGGCTGATATCTAGGCCCAGCTCCCTAAGCCTGTCTAAATCTCTGCCCTTTACCAGCACTTCTATACCAGAACCGCCTAGGGCACTCATATCCATATTTGAGGTATTGACGACCACCTTGCAATCTAGGTCCTCTGTCCTTTTTTCTATTTCCCTTCCTATTTCAGCATTGCCCACCTTCTTATTCTCATCCAAAATTAGATACATGGATATGGAACTTCCGCTGCCTCCATTGCCTGAGCCAAGACCTCCCATGCCCATGCCCATTCCCATACCCTGCAGGGCTCCGACAGTTTCTATGCCCTCTATGTCAAGAATTCTTTCCATTACAGTATCGGACATGGATATGCTTTCATCAAAGCTTGCACCCTTGGGCATTTCCAAGGAAATAGACATTTGAGGCGTCTCCATTTCGGGAATAAAGGCTGTTCCCATGGAATATGCCAAGAATCCACTAAGGCCTAGGAGCAGTACTACGGAAATCATCACCATGGCCTTGTGATTTAGGGACCACCTAAGCAGCCTTTCGTAGAAGTCTATAAAGCCCTTAAATAGCTTCCCTTCCTTTTCAGTCGTATTTTTCAGCATACTAGATGTCATGGTGGGTACCAGGGTCAGGGCCACTATAAGGCTAGCCATCAAGGAATAGCCTATGGTTAATCCCATATCTGTGAAGAGCTGCCTGGATATGCCCTTGGTAAATACTATGGGTAAAAATACGCTAACGGTGGTAAGGGTAGAGGCCAATATGGCTCCGGACACTTCCCTGGCCCCTTCAATGGAGGCCTTGACGGGCGACATCCCCTCATTCCTCATCCTGTATATGTTTTCAATCACTACAATAGAGTTATCCACCAGCATACCTACGCCCAGGGCCAGTCCTGCCAGGGATATAATATTGATGGTAACACCTGTGAAATACATCATGGCAATAGCAAATATAAGGCTGATGGGTATGGATACGGCTATTACAAATATGGGCCTTATATCCCACAGGAATACTATTAGGATAAGAATAGCTAAAATCCCACCATAGATTAGGTTATTTAGTACAGAATTTACCACTATGTCTATATAGATCCCCTGGTCCATCAGGGGAGTAAAATGTAGTTTATCATTTTCTAATGTCAGGGTATCCATCTTTTTTCTTATGTTTTTCGATACTTCTCTGGTAGCATAGTTGCTTTGCTTCTGGAAGCTGAGTACTACCCCATTATTTCCATTGATCTTTGCATAGATATCCTCTGCATTATCCTTGTATCCTATATCTGCCACATCTCTTAGGTAGACTTTGCCTATGGCATCTTGGCCTGTATCGAACAAAAGCAGGGCCCCTATCTCTTCAATGTCCCCTATCTTGTCTCCAATCTTCACTAAATATTCCATGTCCTTGCCATTTACATAGCCTGCCGGCATGGAAAAGTTTTGGGCAGTCAAGATACCCGATACCATGGTCTTGGAAATTACTCCATCCAGGGAGACCTTTTTAAATGCCTGGTCTCTGGCAGTTTCAAATTCTCCTGTCTTTTCCTCTAGGATTGCCTCTCCTTCTTCCAGCTCCCTTCTAGCCTCCTCCATTCCACTGGCCAGGGCTACCTTGCCCGTGACTATCTGGTCTTCCTGGGTCTTCAGCTCATTTTTCTTTAGTTCTAGGGAAGCTTTTTGATCCATTAGTTGGACCAATTTACTATCTATTAGTTCTAAGCCCTGATCCGCCTCAAGCTTCTTTTCCTCCAATGTTTCTAGTGCCTCTTCTAGTGCTTGAAGCTGGACCTTGTTTTCCTGGGATAGTCTATCCCCCAGGCCCAATAGATATTTCTCTGCCATTCTCATCTCGTCAATCTTTCCATCTATTTCTATCCTGCCCTCTAATATGGCTTCCTTATTTTTGGCTAGCTCACTTATGGCCTCATCTAGCTGGGCTTCTCCCTCTGACATTTGCTCCTTGGCAGATATTATGGCCCTTTCCCCTTCCAGCAGCTTATCCATTTGCTTTTTTTCTTCAGAGGCTAATTTCCCTTTTCCCTCTGATATTTCTCTCCTTGCCTTGGATAGCTCCTCCTCTGCTTGTGAAAGCTCCTTATCCAGCTTATCTAATATCTTCTTATTTAAATCCTCTATCTTATCTGGATTTATCAATACCTGGATAGTTTCTTCAACTAAACCTGCCGCATTTACAGAGGCCACTCCCTCAACACTTTCCAACTGTGAAATTATCCTAGGGTCTACGAAGTTGGATATTTCAACTATATCCATATCCTCCATATCTACTGCAAATATGCCTATGGGCAGCATGTCGGGGTTCATCTTTATAATCATGGGAGAGCCTATGGCATCAGGCCACATGCCCTTGATCATATCTAATCCGCTGTTTATCTCTATTATGGAAGAATCCATATTTACATCATTGTCAAATTCCATTATGACTATGGATGAATTTTCCCTAGATATGGAATTTATGTTCTTTATATTGCTGGCAGTAGCTACGACCTGTTCTATGGGCCTAGTAACTACCATTTCAACCTCTTCAGGGCTGGCACCTATGTAATTTGTCATAAGGACCAGATAGGGCAGCTCAATACTGGGTAACAAATCCGTCTGTAGGTTTATAAAGGATATGCTGCCCAGTATAAGTACTAAAATAACTGCAACGACTATTGTATAGGGTTTTCTAACGCTAAATCTTGATAACATTTTCTACCTCCACTCCTAAGTAAATTAGTGACCGACTGGTCGGTCACTTGTTAGTATATTTCATCTGAATTTACTTGTCAATATCAATAAAAAATTGACCCGAATCTTTAGATTCCTCGTTTCACTCGGAATGACCCTATGATATAGTGGTATGGTGCATTATTCGCGCTTTAATATATCTTTACTTTCATGGGTGACCAATAATTCTATGATTTTGTCACCAACACAGGTCATATCACCTAGCCAAAAAGCTTTTCTAATATTGATTTCTTATAGGGTACACCTAACCAGTCAAAAAACTCATCTGCGATTAGGGTAAGTAGCCCATTGTTATTTTCCAGGACTATTTCTTCAGGTATATATTCAATATAGCGATCTGCTTTAATTATTTGACCTTTACCCACAATATCTTCTATATCAAAGCTTACCTCATTCCTCTGCTTCTCAATTTTGAAGCTAGTAGGATTTACCTTGTATACATGCTTAATAGAATCCCTGTAAAAATCCGTAAATGGATTATCCATTCCTATCCATTGGAAGAATAAGGGGGTATCCAACTCAATATCGACACCATCCTTGGATCCTACTACTACTCTTGAAGAAAGGGCATTCTTATAGACTTCTGAAGGTTTTCCCTTGCCATACATTGGGATATTCTCATCTATAGAGGATATTTTAAATAACAGATTCCCCGTATTCTCATCAAAATGGAAATCAGATTTACTCGAACCAGCAAATAGCTTTTTCCACTTTTCTATATTAGTTTCTTTAGTATCATCATAGCGGGTCACAGGAAAATAAATTGGTAGGGGTAAATTGGATTCTTCATAATACTCTTTGAATATTTCCCTTGAATGGTATAGAAAATCAATTTTTCCTGCTTCACCAAAATTAGCCCAGGATAGGGAGTCATCAATTAACCTTTCTGCAAATCGGAAAACAAAGTCATTAAATAAAGTACTAGCTATTTTTGAATATACATCACTATATGCAAGGGTAGATTCCTCCCTTTTTAGTTCATCAAACTTGTTATCTATCTTTAGGTAATAGCTACGCCTATTTGCACGTTCTTCAAGGGTATAACCATCTGTATTAGTTGAACCTATCAATGTAGGTATTGGACGTAAGTATTGTGAAGACTGATTTGAAATGTTTACGATTAGTTCATTTCCATACTTTGGGTTTGCAAAAAAGTCATTGGGTATCTCATCTATTATTAAAGGAGCAACATTAGTTTCCCTAAACCAGCTATATAATGCATCTCTTGTCTGTGAGTGTTTTCTGCCAC
>JBBAEY010000009.1:0-37523 GCA_041655755.1 Tissierellaceae bacterium | reverse complement strand
AATCCTTACTGATTATATAATCAAACTACTGAACGAGAGAGAGGACCCAATAGTATTTATACTTTGGGGTAATAATGCCATAAAGAAAAAGGTATTTCTTACAAACCCAATACACCACATAATCACTTCTGTTCACCCTAGTCCCCTGTCGGCAAGCAGAGGGTTCTTTGGTTCAAAACCATTTTCTAGAACCAATGATTTTTTAAGCTCCATAGGGAAGAAACCCATAGATTGGCAGATAGAAAATATTTAACTATCAATAATACCCAAAGATTGTAATTGTAATCGTTTATATTGACATTAAATACGAAATATTGTAAAATAATATCATTGTATTCAGTCAAATAGGAGATGGGAATAGGGGCCATCTCTGGGCACAGGACGAAATAATATTAATAATCAATCATAGACAGCAACCCAAGATGCTGTCTATTTTCAAATAATATATAAGGGAGGTAAATCATGGAATTTAAATTTGATATGGAAAAGAATAAAGATAAAGTCGAGGAGTTTAAGGTTTTTATCGATGAAAATCGGGACAGGCCCGGAGTCCTAATGCCTGTACTACAGGAGGCCCAGGGCAAGTTTGGCTTCTTACCCCAGCCTGTTTTAGAGTTAATATCTGAAGACCTTAGGATACCCTTGGCAGATATTTATGGCGTAGCCACATTTTATTCCCAATTCACATTTATACCAAAGGGAGAACACAATATATCTGTATGTCTTGGAACTGCTTGCTATGTCAAGGGGGCCGAGAAGGTATTGGCAGAGATAGAAAAGGTTTTGGGCATTAAAAGCGGAGGTACGACTCCAGATTTAAAATTTTCCATTACCCCGACTAGATGTATAGGGGCATGTGGCTTGGCACCAGTAGTCAATATCGACGACGATATACATGGCAAGTTAAAGGTAGAAGATATAAAGGGAATAATCGACAAATATAGATAATTTGGAGGTGTTAAATTATGATGACCCTAGAGAGATTAAGGGAAATTAAGGAAAAGGCTAGGCCCCTCTTAGATGAAAGGCTAAGACTAGAAGACAAGACTGAAATAAGGGATGGAAAGATAGTACTTAAGGGAGATTACTATAAGAAACAGGTTCGTATAGCCCTCAGAAACTGTGAGATTATACTTCCTGAAAGCATTGAAGAATACATAGCCCTTGACGGCTACTCTGCCTTGGGGAAGATGTTATTTGAAATGACGCCTGAAGATGTTGTAAATACCATGATAGAATCAAACCTAAGGGGCAGGGGTGGTGCAGGCTTTCCAGCTGGTAGAAAATGGCTTGAAGCGTTTAAATACGATGCAGATCAGAAATACATAATTTGCAATGCAGATGAGGGGGACCCAGGTGCCTACATGGACAGGTCCATTTTGGAGGGAGACCCACATTCAGTCCTAGAGGGGATGGCAGTTGCAGGATATGCCGTGGGGGCTAGCCAAGGTTTTATTTATGTAAGGGCAGAATATCCCCTGGCGGTAAAGAGACTCCAGGTGGCCATAGAGCAGGCCAAGGAATATGGAGTTTTAGGTAAGAATATATTTGGGACAGGTTTTTCCTTCGACATAGAATTAAGACTTGGAGCAGGGGCCTTCGTATGCGGTGAAGGTACAGCTCTCATGGAATCCATAGAGGGCAAGAGAGGTATGCCTAGGGTAAAAATCCATAGGACTGCCCATAGGGGATTGTGGCAAAAGCCCACTATCATAAACAATGTTGAGACCCTAGCCAATATTCCAGTAATCTTCCAAAGGGGGGCAAAGTGGTTTAGAGGTATAGGCACTGAAAAGTCTCCCGGTACCAAGGTGTTTGCCCTGGTCGGGAAGGTAAAGGAGTCAGGCTTAGTTGAGGTTCCCATGGGGACTAGCCTAAGGGAAATAGTCTTTGACATCGGGGGCGGAGTGGCAGATGGCAAGGCTGCCAAGGCCGTACAGACAGGTGGGCCTTCTGGTGGCTGTATACCTGTAGACTTATTTGATACTCCTGTAGACTATGAATCCCTAGCAAAGATTGGTTCCATCATGGGTTCAGGTGGTATGGTTGTCATGGACGAAACCGACTGTATGGTAGATATAGCTAGATTTTTCTTGGAGTTTTCCGTAGACGAATCCTGTGGCAAGTGTGTACCCTGCAGGGAAGGAACCAAGAGGATGCTTGAACTATTAGAAAAGATAACAGAGGGCAATGGAGAAGAAGAGGACATTGCTAGGCTTGAGTCCTTGGCTGTCACCATTAGCACAGGCTCTCTTTGCGGTTTAGGGCAGACAGCCCCAAATCCCGTTACCAGTACTCTCCACTATTTCAGGGATGAATACGAGGCCCATATAAATGACAAGACATGTCCAGCAGGCCATTGTCAGGCCCTACTCGAATACTATATCACTGAAGATTGTATAGGGTGTACTAAGTGTGCCAGAACCTGCCCAGTTTCCTGTATCAGCGGCAAGGTAAAGGAAAGGCATGTCATCGACACAGATGCCTGTATAAAATGCGGAAATTGTATGGAAGTATGTCCTGTGGGCGCAGTAATTTTGAGATAGGGGGGTAAATGATGAGATATGTAACTCTTACTATAGATGGGCAAAAAGTGACGGTACCAGAGGACTATAATGTATTAGAAGCGGCAAAGGAAGCAGGTATAGACGTTCCTGCCCTATGCTATGACCCCAATCTTGAGGTTGTGGGAGCCTGTAGGTTGTGCCTAGTAGAGATAGAGGGAAGCAGAAAGCTAGAGACTTCATGCTCCACTGCTGTGAGAGAGGGTATGGTTGTAAATACTGAAACCGACAAGATAGTAAATGTCAGAAAGGATATACTTCAGCTACTCCTAGACAGCCATCCCAATGACTGTTTGACTTGTCAGCAGGCGGGGGAATGTCTGCTTCAGGAATATGCCTATAGATACGATGTCAAGTTTAGAGAGCACGACGGTGCTATGAGGCCCAAGCTCATAGACACCTCCAGTCCATATATATTGAAAGACGACAGCAAGTGTATCCTTTGTGGCAAGTGCGTTAGGACTTGTAGCCTCATAGAGGGCAGACAGGTACTGGCCTTTGCCGGCAGGGGATATGACACCAGAATTGTACTGGATTCTGACAAGTCCCTAGAGACTTCGGCCTGCGTATCTTGCAACAGATGCGTAGTGGTGTGTCCTGTAGGAGCCCTAGTCGACAAGAGACAGATGGGGGACGGAAGGATTTGGGAGCAGGAAAGTCAGACTGTGAGCTGTGAGGTATGCAGCTTTGGTTGTGAATTTGAAGTATTGTCTAAAAATGGCGAGAATCTGGCTGTAAGGGCAAAAGAACCTGCCAATGGCAGACCCCTATGCCTTGAGGGCAGATTGACTACGGAATTGATCTATTTGGATAATCCCGACAAGCCCTACAAGAAGGAAAATGGTAAGTTTGTCGAGAGTAGCTGGGTAGATGCCATAGAAATATCTGACATATTGAAAAAGATAAGAAAGCTAGAAGGAGACAAATAAGCTAGGAGGTGAGTACTGTGGTTCGATTGAATATAAATGGTATTGATTATGAAGTGGAAAAAGATAAGACCGTTCTTCAGGTTTGCCAGGATATAGGTATAGATATACCTACCCTCTGTCACGACGAGAGACTGGAACCCTATGCAGCCTGTAGAATGTGCCTAGTTGAAATAGAGGGAGCAAAGAATTTACAAACATCTTGCTCTACAAAGGTCCGCGAGGGCATGGTAGTATCTACCAACAACGACAAGGTAATGAATGCTAGACGGGATGTCCTAGACCTGCTCTTGTCCAACCACCCAATGGACTGTCTGACATGTGAGAAGTCAGGTGATTGTAAGTTGCAGGACTATGCCTATGAATACGGCCTCGTTGACGGCACATACATAGGTGAAAAGAGAAATAAACCCATAGACGACTCCAATCACTTCTATACATACGATCCAGACAAGTGTATCTTGTGTGGCCTGTGTGTCAGGGTTTGCGATGAATTACAAAATACCAATGCCATAGGATTTGAAGACAGGGGCTTTGGCACCATAGTTGCTACACCCTTTGATCAGGGTCTAGAGAGCTCTAAATGCGTTTCCTGCGGCAACTGCGTGTCTGTATGTCCTGTTGGCGCCTTGATGCCAAAATACGACACTAAATTTAGGCTGTGGGAGACTAGAAAGGTAAGGACTACCTGCTCCTATTGCGGTGTAGGCTGTCAAATGGACCTACTGGTGAAGGGGGACAAGGTAGTAGGCGTAGAGCCAGCCTTTGACACCTTTAACAATGGGCTCCTTTGCGTAAAGGGTAAGTTTGGCTACAAGTTTATAAACCACGGCGATAGGCTCAAGACTCCCCTCATAAGGAAGGATGGGGACTTTGTCCCAGCTTCATGGGACGAGGCCTATAGGCTTATAGTATCTAAGATAGAGGATACAAGGGAGAAATATGGGGCAGATGCCCTGGCGGGGCTTTCATCAGCCCGTTGTACCAATGAGGAAAACTATTTATTCCAGAAATTTATGAGGGCGGCAGTAGGGACCAACAATGTTGACCACTGCGCACGCCTCTGACATTCCCCAACGGTTGCAGGTCTTGCAATCACTTTAGGTTCTGGGGCAATGACAAATACCATAGAGGAAATATTACACACGGATGCCATATTTATTGTCGGTTCCAATACTACGGAAAATCATCCTATTATTGGGGCTACAATGAAACAGGCCTTGAGAAAGAATAATACAAAATTAGTAGTGGCAGATCCCAGAAGGATCGAATTGGCCGACTATGCCGACGTATATTTGCAAATCAAGCCTGGGACAAATATTGCCCTTCTAAATGGCATCATGAACATTATTATAGAAAAGGGCTTGGAAGATAGGGACTTCATAGAGAAAAACACAGAAAACTATGAGGAACTAGCAGAGATAGTAAGGGAATATACACCTGAGAGGGTAGCAGAAATATGCGGAGTAGAGGTAGAAGACATAGTAAAGGCCGCTACAATATATGGAGAAGCTGACAAGGCAGGAATCTTCTATGCCATGGGTATAACCCAGCACAGCACTGGTACAGAAGGTGTCATGAGCATATCAAACCTTGCCCTTCTAACTGGCAATATAGGCAAGGAATCAGCAGGGGTAAACCCCCTAAGGGGACAAAACAATGTCCAAGGCTCCAGCGATATGGCGGCTCTTCCCTCGGACTATCCAGGCTATCAAAAAGTATTTAAAGAAGAGGTAGCAGAGAAATTTGAAAAGGCCTGGGAAGTGAAGCTTTCCAGGAAGGTAGGGCTTACAGTAGCGGAGATGTTAGATGCAGCAGAAAAAGGGGACATTCGCACCATGTATATTATGGGAGAAAACCCCATGGTATCCGATCCCGACATAAACCATGTCAAGAGGGCCCTGGAAAGTCTAGACTTCCTAGTGGTTCAGGATATATTTTTCTCGGAAACCTGTGAATTGGCAGATGTAATCCTTCCGGCGGCTTCCTTTGCTGAAAAGGACGGCACCTTTACCAATACAGAAAGAAGGGTCCAGAGGGTCAGAAAGGCCATAGAACCCATGGGCAAGTCTAAGGCAGACTGGCTTATACTCATGGAGGTCATGAACCTTCTGGGCTATGACAAGAAATACTCCCATCCGTCGGAAATAATGGACGAGATAGCCTCACTGACTCCACAATACGGTGGAATTGACTATGAGAGGCTGGAGGACAAGGATGGACTTCAATGGCCATGTCCTACCAAGGATCACCCTGGTACAAGATACCTCCACGGCACTGCCATAGCCAGGGGCAAGGGTCTATTTGTGCCGGCTCAGTACAAGGAAAGTGCAGAGCTGCCCGACAGGGAATATCCATTTATATTCACTACGGGAAGGATACTCTACCACTACCACACTAGGACCATGACTGGGCGGGTAGAGGGTCTGAATAAGAAGGTACCCGAGGCCTATGTTGAAATCAACGAGGTAACGGCTAATAAGTTGGATATAAAAGATGGAGACAGGGTAAGATTAACTTCAAGGAGGGGCTCCATTGAGGTTGCTACTAAAATAACTGACATAGTAACTGAAGGGGTATTGTTTATGCCCTTCCACTTTGCAGAGGCAGCAGCCAACTATCTGACCAATCCCGTCTTGGACCCCATAGCTAAGATACCGGAGTTGAAGGTTGCAGCAGTAAGGCTTGACAAGATAGATTAGAGATGAAATAGGGGAGCCCAGCTCCCTAGAATTGAGGTGACCTAGCGATGAACTATACTATGATTTTAAAATATGCAATGCAGATGGAACTAGATGGCTATAACTTCTTTAAGGACAATGCCAAGAAAATGAGCAACCCTACTTCGGAGGCCATGTTCCTAGAATTGGCGGAGGCAGAGATGCAGCACTATAAGTACCTAGAGAAGCAGCTAAACTATTATTTGGAGAACAAGGCCTTTGATACCAGTCCCGAGGTCATGGACAGGGAAGAGGACATATTTTCAAATAGGGCAGAATCAGAGCATATAGCAGAAACCCTTGACGAATCTATGATTCCGGACTTAACCATTTTGAGGATGGCCTATTTAATTGAGAGAGATTTTAAGGAATTCTATACTGAAGCCAGCAACAATGCAGAGGACGAAAATATTAAGGCCATATTCAGGAAGTTGGCAGCCTGGGAAGAAGGCCACGAAAGCCTATTTAAGAATGAATACAGTAGAAGGATGAAGGAGTATATGAACCTTCCATGGGGTGGTTAATATGTTTAAGGTAGGCATCATCACAGCCAGCGACAAGGGTTTTGCTGGAGAGAGAGAAGACAAATCAGGTGCAATAATAGGAGAGATAGTCCAGGCAAAGGGCTATAAGGTTGACAGGAAGATTATAGTTCCCGATGAAGAGGATCAAATCATAAGAGAGATAAAATACATGGCAGATGAATTGGGCCTTGACCTGATATTGACCACTGGAGGTACTGGTTTTGGGCCAAGGGATGTGACGCCAGAGGCAACTATCAAGGTCTGCGACAGAATGGCCAATGGCATAGCCGAGGCCATTAGGTACTACAGCCTTAGCATTACCCCAAGGGCCATGCTTTCTAGGGCAGTATCTGGCATCAGGGGGGAGACCCTCATAATCAATTTGCCCGGTGGACCAAAGGCCGTCAAGGAGGCCCTAGATTACATTTTAGACAGCGTAGACCACGGCCTTGAGATATTGACAGACAAGGCCCACAACTGTGCAAGATAAAGGGTGATTTCATGAAAAGATTTGGTACAGCCATAATATTGGCAGGAGGCAAGAGCACCAGAATGGGCTTTGACAAGCAATTCTTGAAAATTGACGAAAGGCGGTTAATGGATTCCATAGTCCATAAATTGAAGGAAGAATTTGAGGAAATAATCATAGTCACCAACAAGCCAGACTACTATATAGGCCTAAGCCATATAATTACCTATGACCTCATAAGGGATATTGGACCTCTAGCAGGTATTCATGCGGGTCTAAAACTTTCTTCTTCCCAATACGCCTTTGTAGTAGCCTGCGATATGCCAAATATAAATATGGACTATGTAAGATATATGAAGTCTGTCATAGCTGACAGGGATTTTCATGGATGTGTAACAGAGTTTGGTGATTGGATAGAGCCCTTCAGTAGTTTTTTCTCCAGGGAAATTGTGGGGAATATAGAGGAGCATATAAAGACAAACCACAGGTCCATTAATTCCCTATTGAAAAACCTAAGTATCCACTATATAGGAGAGAGTAAGGCAAGGGAATTTAGTCCCAATTGGGATATGTTTCTAAACCTTAACACCAGAGAAGACCTAAACAACTACCTAGTGGACTTAGAAAATACAAGGTGACCATATGAAAACTACCAAGGACACCAATATACTGAGGATAAAGGGAGAGGACGTAAAAGAGGAAGAAGATATTGTAGTGGTGGAATATCCATTTACGATATTTCTAAACGACAGAGAGCTTATAACCCTGCTTTGTAGCCCCGGGTCCCTAAGGGAACTTACCGTAGGTTTTCTCTATTCCGAGGGGTTTATAGACGATGACAGCCATATTCAGGCCATTGAAATAGACGAGGAAAAGGGCATAGCCTATGTAAATATAGAGAATAGAAGGGTCCTGGCAGAGAAGCTTCAGGGCAAGAGAACCATCACATCTGGTTGTGGCAAGGGTACCCTTTTTTATAATGTTTTAGATTCCTTTAAATCCAAGAAGATAGAAAGACCTTTAGACATAGAAATTGAGGAAATAAAGGATTTGATGAGACAATTTAGCCGAAAATCCCAATTGTTTTTAAATACTGGTGGAGTACACAGTTGTGCCCTGTGCAGTAAATCTGATATACTAGTCTTTGAAGAGGATATTGGAAGGCACAATGCCCTGGACAAGGTTCTAGGGAGGGCATTCTTGGACCGTATGGATTTATCGGATAAGCTGGTACTTACATCGGGGCGGATTTCCTCTGAAATGCTGATAAAATCCGCCAAGAGAGGAATTCCGGCCATAATTTCCAGATCAGCCCCCACTAGCCTATCAGTGGAATTGGCTAGGGAGTTGAATATATTAGTAGTAGGATTTGCAAGAGGAGAAAAAATGAATATTTATTCGAGTTTTCCGAGTTAGGACTTCTAAAGCCACAGGTCATGAGGTCTTAGCCTATAGGTAAGGAGAGAAATTTCCTTGCCTCCCGTGTTTGGAAAGGAAGATATGGCAGCCTTTCTTTAGGCTGCCTTTTTTCAGTTAAATTACAAAGGAGAGTGGTATTATGAAAAAAATCTTAGTATTGTTACTTAGCCTCTTGCTAATCATTTCAGCAGTAGCATGTGCACCAAAGACAGAGGCTCCGACAGAGCCAGACCTATCCCAGGAGGGACAGGAGACCCCAGATAAGATAGAGGAGCCAGAAGAAACAGAGCCTAAGAGACCCATCATCTTGTCTACGACAACATCGACACAGGACTCAGGCCTATTGGATTATTTACTTCCAATATTTACAGATGAGACTGGCATAGAGGTAAAGGTCATAGCAGTAGGGACAGGCAAGGCCCTTCAAATGGGTAGAGATGGGGAGGCAGATGTCCTTTTAGTTCACGCCAAGCCAGATGAGCTGCTGTTTGTAGAAGAAGGCCATGGAACAAAGAGAAACGACGTTATGTACAATGACTTTATTTTAGTAGGTCCCATGGATGACCCTTTAAACTTGAAGGAAGATCAGCCTGGAGATATTCTAGAGGGCCTAAAGCTTATAGAGAAAGAAAAGTTTACCTTCGTATCTAGGGGAGACGACTCGGGCACACACAAGAAGGAGCTTGGAATTTGGAAAGAAGCAGGAATAGAGCCAGCAGGTGCCTGGTATATGGATGCAGGTGCAGGCATGGGTGATGTACTGACAATAGCCAGTGAAAAACAGGCCTATACCATTACTGACAGGGCAACCTACCTAAGTATGAGAGATGTATTGGACCTGGACATAGTCACTGAAGGCGACGAAAACCTGCTCAACCAATACGGGGTAATACCTGTAGACCCAGAGAAAAATGACAATATCAATGGAGAAGGAGCCTTGGAGTTCTACGATTGGATGATTTCAGATAAGGGACAAGACCTGATCAAGGGCTTCGGCATTGAAGAATATGGACAATCCCTATTCTTCCCAAATGCAAGGTAAATAGCTCCATTGTAAAAATATAAATAAGAGATAAATAAGGCTTGGCTTAAGGATTTGGAGGATTGGATTCTTCCAAATCTTTAGCCATTGCATAGGTGTATTGTGAATTAAATAGGGGTGGTATAATGGATTACATAGGTCAAGGATTTAGGGAAGCCTTAAAACTTTTGATATCTCTGGACAAAGAAGTATTTAAAATAGTTTCTTTGTCTATTTTAGTATCTAGCTCTGCAACCATATTTGCGTCACTTATCTCCATTCCCCTGGGAGTGTATTTCGGCATAAAAAGATTCAGGGGCAAGAGGATGTTTAGCAGGATTACATATACTATGATGAGTGTGCCCTCTGTGGTCGTAGGCTTGGTCGTGGCCATAATATTGTCGAGAAGGGGGCCCTTTGGACAATTTGACCTCTTATATACAAAAAAGGCAATGATAATAGCCCAAACCATCCTAGTAATTCCCCTAGTCTTTGGCCTTACCTATGGACTGGCAAAGAGCAGGGGAGATATTATCGACAGGGTCGCCTTCACTTTAGGGGCTAACAAGTTTCACACTGTAATTTTGATTATAAGGGAATTAAAGATAGATATACTGGTGAATATTGCCACAGCCTTTTCAAGGGCTATTTCAGAGGTGGGGGCTGTCATGATAGTAGGAGGAAATATCAAGGGCTATACAAGGGTTATCACTACCACCATATCCATGATGAATTCCATGGGGGACTATCCCATGGCCATAGCACTTGGTCTGGTACTTATACTTATATCCTTTGTCATACACAGCCTTATATATTCCTATAGCCAGGAGGATTGATATGGAAGTTAGAATAGAAAATCTCAAGAAGTTCTACGGGGACAGGCAGGTTCTCCAAATAGAAGGATTGACCATTGAGAAGGGGGAGATCACAGCTATCACAGGTCCAAATGGCTGCGGTAAGACTACATTGTTGAATATAATAGCAGGACTGGACAGGGGATTTTTGGGAGACATTAAATACAATGGCAGGCAGCTAAGTAGGGATATTGTAGACAAGATGACCCTGGTCCTACAAAAACCATACTTATTTAGGAGGACAGTTTTTGAAAATATTGAGTATCCTTTAAAGATTAGGGGAATAAATAAGACAGGTAGAAAACCCCTAGTAGACAATTTGGCTAAGGGCCTGGAAATTGAAAACTTAATGGAGAAAAAAGCCCATCTCTTGTCCGGAGGTGAATCTCAGAAGGTAGCCCTAGCCAGGGCCCTAGTATTTGAGCCTGAGCTCTTGCTACTCGACGAGCCCACTTCAAATATAGATCCAGATGCCATAGGTATCTTGGAGAGGCAAATACTAAACTTCAATGAGGAAACCGCCAGCACTGTAATCATAGTGACCCACAATATGGAACAGGCCAAGAGACTGGGACATAGAATAATTGAACTGGCCTATATAGAATAGGTCAGGTCTATCCTTAAATTGACCATATAAAGCTATGTATTATTTTTTATCCAGTGAATAGATATAAATATAGCTTATGTATGGAGGATAGAGATGCTACAATTAATATTTGGAATAATTGGAGGGACTACCCTCCTCCTATATGGAATAGAAATCTTGAGCAGAAATCTGGAAAAGGCTTTGGGCAATTACCTGAAAAGGCTTTTGGGGGTGTTTTCGGGGAATGTCTATTCCTCGTTTTTCCTAGGGCTTTTAGTCACTTGCCTAGTCCAGAGCAGCACAGCGGTTACCCTGCTTACGGTCGGCCTTGTAAATTCAGGAATTATGGGACTGAGTCAGGCCCTGGGAATTATATACGGTGCCAATATAGGCACTACTATGACAGGACAGCTAATGTCACTGGGCTATAGGTTTAGGTTAACCGATATAGCCCTTCCAATTTTGGCTTTAGGATTTTTCATAGACTCCCTGGGAAGGGGGAGAAGGTCAAGTTATCTGGGCCAGTCCCTAATGGGCTTTGGCCTCTTGTTTTTGGGGCTTAGGATATTAAATGACGGAATCCCATATATTCAAAGATCCCAACTCCTAAGGCTCTTTTTTACACAGCAGGCATCAAATCCCCTTGTTGGCATCTTGCTTGGACTGGTTACCACTGCCCTTGTCCATAGCAGCAGTGCAACTGTCGGCATCTTGATAGTATTGGGGCAAAGCCAGCTAATCAGTTTGCAAACTGCTATATATATAATATTGGGGGACAATATAGGTACCTCCATCACAGCCCACTTATCCAGCATAAGTGGCAGCATTAACGGGAAAAGGGTTGCCTGGGCCCATTCTTTTTACAATATTTTCGGTGCAATCATGGTCCTGTTCTTCATGCCCCAGTTTACGAGGGCAGTGATTTACATAACAGAGGATATATTGCAGTCAAGGGACATTTCATCTTATATAGCAAATTCCCATAGCCTATTTAACCTAGCTAATGCCCTTGTTTTTTTACCTATGACAAAATACTATGAGAGGTTTTTAAACTGGCTCATATAGAGATATAAAGAAAGGTGGTAGACATATGGAGTTTTTTAAGGTTGTATCTGTAGAGGAGGGCAAGGAGGCCCTCCTGGAAAATTTCAAGGACTTTGAATTCCAGTTGGAAGAGGTGGATATATTTAAATCCCATGGGAGGATTTTGGGAGAAGATATATATTCAAATGAGAATGTGCCTGAATTCGACAGGTCTTCAGTGGACGGCTATGCCATCAAGGCCTCCGACAGCTATGGGGCCAGCGACAGCATTCCCTCCATCTTGAATATAATAGGTGAGGTCAGGATGGGTGAGGAGACGGACCTAAGTCTTAGGTCGGGACAGGCTGTCTATGTGCCGACTGGGGGCATGATACCTGAAGGTGCAGATGGAATGATAATGATTGAAAACACAGAAAAGATGGACGAGACTACCCTCCTTGTCAACAAGCCCATATCTCAGGGGGAAGAGATGATATTCAAGGGAGACGATATAAAAAAGGACAGCCTGGTCTTGAAAAAGGGCAGGAAGGTCACACCGGAAGTCATGGGGGTTTTGGCAGCCCTGGGCATAGCCAATGTCAAGGTATTTAAGAAACCTGGATTTTATATAATCTCCACAGGAGATGAAATAATAGATATGGGCCAAGAGCTAACCATGGGAAAAATAAGAGATATCAATGCCTATAGTCTCTATGGGCTCATAGAGAAGCTAGGCGGTCAAGTCGTAGGCAAGGCCATAGTCAGAGACGATTATCAGCTATTGAGGGACGAGGTAGACAAGGCCCTCAACATGGCAGATATTGTCCTCCTGTCAGGGGGAAGCTCCGTAGGTACTAGGGATTATACCTACAAGGTAATAGACTCCTTTAATGGGAAGGGAGTCTTTGTCCATGGAGTGTCCATTAAACCGGGGAAACCTACCATCATGGGAGAGGGTATGGGCAAGTTAATCTTTGGGCTTCCCGGCCATCCAGTATCTTCCATTGTCGTATTCAAGACCTTTTTAGAATACTTTATCAGCAAGAAGCTGGGAATGGATATAGTCAGGCCAAGGCTAGATGCGGTCATGGACTTTAACTTTCCTTCCTCTCCGGGCAAGGTCACCTACCAAACCGTAGACCTGCTTGAAAAAGAAGGGGCCTTCTATGCCCTGCCAACCTTTGGCAAATCGGGAATGATTACCCTCCTGTCGGACTCACAGGGCTATATAGTCATCGAGGCCCACGAAGAAGGCATATATAAGGGGGAAAAGAGGGAAGTATACCTACTGTAAGAACATGGAAAGAGGCGATAAAATGGATAGGAATATTTACATTGACAATATAGATATAGACTTGGCTAAGGAAAGCTATTTAAGGAAATTGAATATAGGTGCCCAATACGAGGATATCAGCGTCAGGGAGTCCCTGGACAGGGTGAGTTTTGAGGCCATCATGGCTAGGACCTCTTCGCCAAACTACAATGCTGCTGCCATGGACGGCATATGCGTCAAGGCTTCAGATACCTATGGGGCCACGGAAACAAATCCCAAGATATTGGAAATAGACAAGGATTTTAAGTATATCAATACTGGCAACCAGATAAGGGAGCCCTTCGATGCTGTAATCATGATAGAGGAAGTAATCGATCTGGGAGATGGCAGGGTAAAGATACTTCAGGCAGCCTACCCTTGGCAGGATGTAAGGCAGATAGGGGAGGACATAGTCGCCACGGAGATGATAATACCCTCCAGACACAAGATTAGGCCCATAGACATTGGAGCCCTAATATCTGGAGGTATAGAGACCCTAAGGGTATATAAGAGGCCCAGAATTGGAATACTGCCTACAGGCTCGGAAATAATAGAGGATTTTAAGGACCTGGAAGATGGGAAAATCATGGACTCCAACTCTAGGGTTTTTGAGGCGGCAGTGATAAAAAACGGTGGACTGCCAAATAGGTATCCGCCCCAGAAGGACGACCATGAGCTCCTAAGGGCAGCCATATTAAAGGGAGTGGAAGAAAATGATATGCTCCTAATCAATGCAGGTTCCTCTGCAGGCACTGCTGACTACACAGTCAAACTCATTAGGGAACTGGGGGAAGTCGTCATCCATGGAGTGGCTATGAAGCCGGGGAAACCGACGATTTTGGGTATGATAAATCACAAGCCGGTCATTGGCATACCGGGATTTCCAGTGTCTGCCTTCTTAGTCTTCGATATATTTGTAAGCCCCATCATTAGGCAGTTTATTGGACTCAAAGAATCGGAAACTGAAATGGTAGAGGCCACCATATCCAAGAGGATAGTATCTTCGCTGAAAAATAGGGAGTTTATAAGGGTAAACCTAGGCTATGTAAATAATAGATTAGTTGCAACCCCCTTGTCCAGCGGTGCAGGAGTTACCATGAGTCTGGTAAAGGCCGACGGCATAGGTATCATAGCCCAAAATGTAGAGGGCATAGATGCAGGGGATACCATAGATGTAGAGTTGATGAAACCCCTAGCCCATATTAAAAAGACCCTAGTGTCCATTGGTAGCCACGACCTGATAATGGACATCTTGGGGGATATGATGGACCTGAGCTCAGGCCATGTGGGCAGCATGGGCGGCATACTGGCCATGAAAAGGGGCGAATGCCATATGGCACCTATACATCTCTTGGACGAGGATACTGGGGAATACAATGTCAGCTATGGAAAGAGGTATTTCATTGACAAAAAAATGGCATTGATAAAGGGATTAAAGAGACAGCAGGGCTTCATAGTCCAAAAGGGAAACCCTAGGGGAATCAAGGATTTTAAGGACCTGACCGGGGAAGATATAGTCTACGTCAATAGGCAGAGAGGTGCAGGAACAAGGATATTGCTGGACTACCACCTTAGGCTCGAGGGCATAGATGCCGAGGATATTCAAGGGTATAATAGGGAGATGTCAACCCATATGGCTGTGGCTACGGCGGTAAAGACTGGTACAGCTACTGTTGGTCTGGGAATTTACTCCGCTGCCAAGGCCCTGGATTTGGATTTTGTAGATATTAGTTTTGAGGACTATGATTTTCTAGTACCCTTTGAGGCCCTGGAGGATGAGAAAATACAAAGATTTATAGAGGTTTTGAGGTCCGAGGACTTTAGGAAAAGGGTTGAGGCTCTTGGAGGCTATAGATTTGAAAACACTGGGGAGATTGTCGTAATCCAATAAAAAATATTTTATATGCTTGAATTAGGGTGTAAAAAAATTAACTAATATGGTAATATATAAGAAGAGAGTAAAATTTTATAAGGAGGAATAAAAATGATTATTGGAGTACCAAAGGAGATTAAGGAACAAGAAAATCGAGTAGCCTTAACACCAGCTGGCGTTGATGCTTTCGTAAGGGCAGGACATAGGGTACTTGTTGAGGCAGGCGCAGGTGCAGGCGCAAGCTTTACAGATGAAGAGTACAAGGAATTGGGAGCAGAGATTTTACCAGAGGCATCTAAGGTTTGGGAGCAAGCAGATATGATTTTAAAGGTAAAAGAACCTCTTACATCTGAGTACAAATACTTCAGAGAAGATTTAATAATCTTTACCTACTTACATCTTGCAGCAGAAGAAGAATTGACAAAGGCTTTAATAGATACTAAGACAGTTGCCATAGCATATGAAACAGTTCAAAATCCAGATAGATCCCTACCACTGTTGACACCAATGAGTGAAGTTGCAGGACGTATGGCTGTACAACAAGGCTCTATTTACTTGGAAAAGACTAGGGGCGGCAAGGGCCTACTAGTAGATGGTGTTCCAGGGGTTAGCCCAGCTCATATAGTAGTAGTAGGTGCTGGTATAGTAGGTACAGGTGCTATTAGAAGGGCCGTAGGCCTAGGTGCCAGAGTTACAGTCCTAGACGTCAATGTAGATAGACTTAGATATCTTGGCGAAGTATTCATGGGCAAGCTAGAAACATTATATTCCAACAACTACAATTTAACTCAAGCAGTAAAATCAGCAGACCTAGTAGTAGGCGCCGTCTTGATACCAGGTTCCAAGGCTCCAAAGCTAGTTACAGAAGAAATGGTAGCACAAATGGAACCAGGCAGCGTTATAGTTGACGTAGCCATTGACCAAGGCGGTTGTGTACAAACCATGAAGCCAACTACCCATACAGATCCAATATTCAGGTTACACGATGTAATCCACTATGGAGTTACAAATATTCCTGGAGCAGTCCCAAGGACCTCCACATTGGCACTAACCAACGTAACTCTAGGATATGCCTTGAGAATAGCCAACAAGGGCTGGAAAAAAGCATTGGCAGACGAAGAACCACTTAGGAAGGGTGCCAATGTCCTAGAGGGCAAGGTAGTTTACAAGGCCGTTGCAGATACATTCGACCTACCATATACACCAGTAGAAGAGGCATTAGGACTATAGACTAAAATAAGAAAATAATCAAAAGGAAATATAAGTTTGCAGAAATGGCACGATAGCTTCTATCATATAGGGGCATTGATTGTGCCATTTCTTATATAAGAGGATGGTGATTTAATGAAGGTTTTTAAGGAATTGGCAATTATTATAGGAATACTATTATTCTCCTACCTAATTCAAAAGCTAAGTCAAATCCCGGTGCCGGCTCCAGTCTTGGGTATGATTTTACTCCTAGTATCCCTGCTAATAGGCATAGTAAAGCTTGAAGATATAGAGCTGGTATCCAAGTTTTTCCTGGACCACCTAACCTTTCTATTTGTCCCCAGTGGCGTGGGATTGATGTTGGTATGGGGGATTATCAAGGAGCAATGGGCAGTAATTTTTTTAATAGCCCTTTTTACCACCTTTTTAGCCATGGGAATTACGGGGATTACGGTGGAATTAGTCAAAAAGCTTAGGGAGGGAGGCCCATGGTAGATTATTTAGATACACCCTTATTTGGAATTTTCTTGTCCTTGATTGCCTTTCAGATAGGCATGTATATAAATAAGAGGACCAAGATGGCAATACTTAGCCCTTTGGTGATTGCACTTATAATCATAATAGGATCCCTGAACCTGCTGAAGATAGACTATGAAACATTCAACAAGGGAGGCAGTATAATTTCTTTTTTCCTAGGGCCAGCGACGGTAATACTGGCAGTGCCGCTTTACAAGCAGATAAATAGGCTAAAGGAAAGTGCCCTTCCCATCTTAATTGGTATAGTAGTGGGCAGTGTGTTTTCCATAGTAAGTGTAATAATTCTGGGGAAGATGTTTGACTTGTCAGAGGTGGTAATCAAGTCCCTAGTGCCCAAGGCCACTACTACGGCCATATCCCAGGAGCTGTCGGCACAAATAGGAGGTATACCGGCCATCACCATAGCGGGAACGCTGGTAAATGGCATATCTGGAAACCTAATGGGAGTATATATTATGAAGATCTTTAGGATTAGGGACAAGGAGGCAGTAGGTGTAGCCCTGGGTACTACATCCCATGCTGTAGGTACGGCCAAGGCTATGGAACTTGGCGAAATTGAAGGGGGTATGAGCTCCCTATCTATTAGTATAGCAGGGCTTGTAACTGTGTTTTTGGCACCAATACTCATTAGACTACTGATGGGATAGATATTGTGGAGGAAGGAAAGGTGGTTTTATGGCAAATAAAAAGGCATTATATGCGGATATAGCCTTGTTTATAGTGGCCATCATCTGGGGATCGGGCTTTGTGGTTACAAAAAATGCTCTGGATTATATGAGTCCACTTTACATACTGGGATTTAGATTCCTCGTAGCGGCCTTACCAATGGCAGTAATATCCCTCAAACGCTTTAAGAATGTGACAAAAACTGATATAAGGGCAGGACTCATAGTAGGTTTTTTCATGACCTTGGGATTTATATTTCACGTAATTGGCATACAATACACCACCGCAGGAGTGAATGGATTTATTGCCGCAACAAATGTGGTCATGGTGCCCTTTATGTTTTGGTTTGCAAGCAAAAAGAAACCCGACAATTTTGAGATATTTGCAGCCATTTTGAGCCTAATAGGCATTGGAATAATCAGTATCGATGCAAAGCTGGGCATAGGACGTGGAGAGTTTATCACATTCCTATGTGCCATCTCCTTTGCCATGCAAATAGTTGTAGTGGGAATATACGCTAGAAAAGTGGATCTCTATATATTTACCACGATACAGCTTGCAGTTGTTTCCCTATTGTCCTTTATTTTGGCAATTATATTTGAGCCACCTGTAGCTTCCATAAGCACCCCTGCAATACTTTCCATTGTCTATCTTGGAATAATGGTGACCATGGTAGGTTTTTTTGTACAAAATATCGCCCAAAGCCTTACTTCCACCACCCATGTAGCCATAATACTTAGTCTAGAGGCGGTATTTGGCAGTATAATATCCATAATATTTTTAAATGAAATCTTGACCACAAGATTTGCCATAGGTTTTACTGCCATATTTATTTCTGTAATAACCAGCGAGACAAAATGGGAATTTTTAAGAAGGAAAAGTAAGATATAAAGCAATACATTTTTTTACCAGGCTATAGTATCCTTGTCCTATGAATTCAAATGCATTATAATATTTACTATAAACAAAAGAAAAGGTGATAAGAATGATGATAGATTCCTTTGGGAGAAAGATTAACTATTTAAGAATCTCCCTCACAGATAGATGTAACCTAAGGTGTAAATATTGTATGCCGGGGACAGGAGTATCAAAATTCTCCCACGATGACATGCTGACCCTAGAAGAACTATATACCATAACCAAGGCCTTTGTAGAGCTGGGAATAGACAAGCTAAGGTTTACAGGCGGGGAGCCCCTGGTGAGGAAGGGCATAGTAGAATTTATAGAAAGGGTGTCAAAACTTGACGGCATTAGGGAATTAACCATGACCACCAATGGCATACTATTAAAAAAGTACGCCAAGGATTTAAAAGATGCCGGACTCAATAGGGTAAATATAAGCCTGGACACCCTAGATGGAGATAAGTACAGGGAAATAACCAGGCTTGGGAATATAGAAGATGTATTGGAAGGTATAGAGGAGGCAAAGAGAGTAGGGCTTACCCCTATAAAAATAAATACTGTATTAATAGGGGGATTTAACGACGACGAAATAGAGGATTTGGCAAATTTAACTGTAAATGAAAAGATGGACGTAAGGTTTATAGAGTTGATGCCCATAGGGGAGGCGGCTACTTGGGCAGAGGAAAACTTTCTTTCCAATGATGTCGTCCTTGAAAGATTAAAGGGTCTAGTAGCAGTGCCTAGTGAAGACAAGTCATCCCCAGCGGTCTACTACAAACTGCCCAATGCCAAGGGAAAGATAGGCATCATAAATCCTATAACCTGTAAATTTTGTGCTGATTGCAACAGGGTCAGGTTGACCTCAAAGGGCAAGCTCAAGCTCTGTCTTCATTCAGATAGGGAAATAGACATCAGGAAGATTTTGCTGGAAGGCGGAGATTTGAAGAAGTTGATTCTTAAATCCATAGGGGAAAAGGAAGAATCCCACCACCTGGAAGCCAAGCTATATATCAAGAGGAATATGAACGAGATTGGAGGATAAATCGTGGAATTTACCCATTTTAACGAAGAAGGAAGGGCCCATATGGTGGAAGTAGGCGAAAAAGAGGATACGAGAAGAATTGCCGTAGCCAAGGGCAGGATTACAATGAGGAAGGAAACCGTCAAGAAAATAAAGGACGGACTAATAGATAAGGGCGACGTACTATCTGTGGCCCAAGTTGCAGGCATAATGGGGGCTAAAAAAACCAGCGATCTAATACCCATGTGCCACAATATTAACCTGACAGGTGCAGACATCAGATTTAAGATAGGAGAGGATTTTGTCGAAGTGGAAGCTGAAGCCAAGACAGTTGGCAAGACAGGGGTTGAAATGGAGGCCCTAATGGCAGTATCCATTGCATGCCTTACCATATACGATATGTGCAAGGCCATAGACAGGGAAATGACCATAGGAGATGTAAAGCTTATGAAAAAAACTGGAGGAAAGTCTGGAACATTTCAAAGGAAAGAAGTGGCAGGAAAGGTACTATCAGTCAATATTTCAGATAAGAAGGGAATAGTTAAGGAGCCCTTGGAAGAGGGACTATTTATTGAGGAATTTGGACTGGACAAGGACGCTCATTCTGGTAAATGGCACAGACAGGTGAGCCTTTTGGGCATTGAGAGTTTTAGGAAGATGAAGAATGAGGGAATTGACGACCTGCTCCCGGGAGACTTTGCAGAGAATATCACCACAGAGGGCCTTGTCTTATATGAACTACCAGTAGGCACAAAATTAGTCATAGGGGATACAATCCAAGAGGTGACTCAAATAGGGAAGGAATGCCATGTAGGCTGTGCCATAGCCCAAAAGGTAGGCAAGTGTGTCATGCCAAAGGAGGGTATCTTTACTAGGGTCATCAAGGGCGGTATCGTAAGGAAGGGAGATTTAATTGAGATAATATGATTTACGTCACATCTTTAAATATAAAGGAAGAAAAAGGTGGAAGGGTTAAGGCCATATCCCAGGGCCATTTCCAAAAGGGAAGGGGTCTAGTGGGAGATGTTAATTCCCAGGGGGGAGAAAGGGAGGTATCCATATTCGGCCTTGAGGGCAAGGAGGAGATTGGAGATAATAGGGAAGGTATTTGCATGAGGAGATTTTATGGAAATATCGAAATAAGGGGCCTGGACTTTGCCAGCCTTGAAGTTGGACAGACTCTTAGAATAGGGAATACAGTCCATGAGATTACAGTAATAGGCAAGGACTGCTTCCCCGACTGTATTCTGGTAAAGAGGGGTCAACCCTGTCCCCTAACGAGGACGGTAATATTTACAAGGCTAATAGAAGGCGGAGACATTGAGATAGGAGATCAGGTGACAAGACTAGACAAGACAGACGAGAAGGATAAATAGGGGAGGTGTTTGTATGAAAATAGTAGTTCTGGAGGGTTATACCCTAAATCCGGGGGATTTAAGCTGGGAGCAGATGGAGGATATAGGGGAATTGACAGTATATGATAGGACGCCAACTGAGGAGATAGCAGAGAGAATTGGTCAGGCAGAAATAGTATTCGTAAATAAACTTCCCATTACTAGGGAAGTTTTAAATAAATGTCCCAATATAAGGTTCTTGGGTGTATTGGCAACGGGCTACAACAATGTAGATACAGTAGCTGCTAGGGAAAGGGGCATAGTAGTCTCCAATATTCCCACCTATGGGACAGATGCAGTAGCCCAATTTACCATTGCACTCTTGCTGGAACTCAGCCACCATGTGGGGGCCCATGCAGAGGCAGTGAAAAATGGACAATGGGCCAGCAGCCCCGACTGGACATTTTGGAACCACCCGCTAATAGAGCTGCAGGGAAAGACCTTGGGTATCATAGGATTTGGCAGGATTGGGCAGAAAACAGCTAAGATTGCAGAGGCCTTGGGTATGAATATTCTAGTCTACTCCAAGACTAAAAGGCTGGAGCTGGAAACTGAAAATTGCAAGTACTCTAGCCTGAAGGAGCTATTGCAAAACTCTCATGTAATTTCCCTCCACTGTCCCCTATTGCCGGAGACAGAGGGGATAATAAATAAGGAGACAATAGGGAAGATGAGGGAGGGGGCTATGATTATCAACACGTCGAGGGGGCAGTTAATAGTAGAGGAAGACTTGAAAGATGCCCTCAACAGTGGCAAGCTGGCAGGGGCGGCCTGTGATGTAGTATCTGTAGAGCCTATTAGGGGGGACAATCCACTCCTGGCTGCAAAGAATATAATCATCACACCTCATATAGCCTGGGCTCCTAAGGAGAGTAGGATAAGGCTGTTGAATATTGCAGTTGACAATCTAAAGGCATTTTTATCGGGGAAACCCGTCAATGTGGTAAACTAGGCAGAAGAATTAGATAGGCTTACTGGAAGTTGATTATGACTAGAAGATATTTTTTTGGGGGGCCATATGGAGACAAGATCAAGGGAAACTAGCAAATATAGGTTGAGGGTAGTAGGGGCCATGATTATTTGGGGAACCATAGGGATATTTGTAAGGGAGATTAGTTTAAGACCTATAGAAATAGCCTTTTATAGATCCTTTATTGGCTTTGCCTCCATTTCATTGCTGACCCTATTCAGGAGAGAAAGTTTTGATACAGGCAATATAAAAGAAAATATTATGGCATTGCTGGGGTCAGGAGCTTCATTGGGGCTGGGGTGGGCCCTCTTGTTCCAAGGCTATAAATACACTAGTATTTCCAATGCTACCCTGGCATATTACATAGCGCCAATTATAATAATCATTATGTCCGCTGTTTTACTCAAGGAAAGGATTACTGCAAGGAAGTTGGCTTGCGTAGTTGCAGCCATGGTGGGTCTAGGCCTAATAGTAAGGTCCAACGAATTGACTTCTATACACTATAACCACAAGCTGGGGATATTTTTTGCCCTAGGAGGGGGATTTTTCTATGCCTCCCTAGTAATTATAAACAAGTATGTAAGGGGCTTACCCAGCTCAATTATCACAATTATACAGTTATTTATGGCCGCCTTTGTACTCTTGCCCTATATCTTAGTAGAGGGGACAGCCATAGGGAGTTTAGATACTAGGTCCCTAGTCTTCCTCCTAATAGTTGGAATAGTACATACGGCCACTGCCTATATTATTTACCTGTCGGCAGTAGGCCACCTAGAGGGTCAAAGCTTGGCGATACTAAGTTATATTGATCCCATAGTTGCCCTTATCCTGTCGGGCCTAATTTTAAAAGAGACCATGACTCTAGTCCAAATACTTGGGGGGCTTATGATTTTAGCTGCTGCATTCTTCAGCGAGTATAGAAGAGAGTAAAGGCACATATGGCAAGAGTAAGATAGAATATTACACGGGGTGAGAAGATGAAAAGAAAATATGTAATCCTACTGGCACCAGACTCATTTAAGGAAAGCATGACGGCAAAAGAAGCCTGTCAAGCCATGGAAAGGGGAATAAAGAAGGCAAACAAGGATATCAGTTGTATTCATGTGCCCATGGCCGATGGCGGAGAGGGGACCATGGAGTCCCTGGTAGATGCCACCGGTGGGAAGATATACAGGGAAAGGGTCATGGGGCCCTTGGGCGATGAAGTGGAGGCAAGCTATGGCATCTTGGGAGATGGGGAAACTGGGGTAGTGGAAATGGCCAGTGCCAGTGGACTACACTTGCTGCCTGTCCATAAAAGAAATCCTATGATAACTAGTACATATGGGACAGGTCAGCTCATAAGGGCCTGCTTAGATAGGGGAATTAAAAGGCTGCTCATAGGCATAGGCGGCAGTGCCACAAATGACGGGGGACTAGGAGCAATTCAGGCCCTAGGAGGCAGTTTTGTCGACAGCAGTGGAAATGAACTAGGCCATGGAGGGGGAGAACTGGGAAGGCTGCACACCATAGATTTAAAGGGCCTAGACAGGCGACTGCAAGATATTGAACTAGAGGTAGCCTGCGATGTAAACAACCCCCTATGTGGTATTACAGGTGCATCCCACGTATTTGGTCCCCAGAAAGGGGCTAATCCCGAGATGATTGAGGTATTGGACAGGAATCTAAAACATTATGGAAATATAATTAAAGAACAAGTGGGCAAAGATGTATTAAATGTCCCTGGGTCTGGGGCAGCAGGGGGTCTAGGTGCGGGTTTACTTGCCTTCTTAAATGGAAGATTGACCAGGGGCATTGACATGGTGATTAAGTATTCGGGCCTCGAGGACAAGCTTGCTCTGGCAGATATGGTTTGGACTGGGGAAGGTTCCATAGACTTCCAGACCCAGTATGGTAAGACACCCATGGGCGTTGCACAGTTGGCAAAGAAATACCATAAGCCTGTAATTGGGTTGGCAGGTAAGATAGGCGACAAGGCTGAAATACTATACGATATGGGAATAGACAGCCTATTTAGTATAGGCAGGGATATCCTTTCCTTGGAAGAAGCCCTGAAAGAAGGGCCAGGGAATTTAGAGAAGCTCTCTGAAAATATAGTAAGGCTAATGAATATTGTTTGGGAATAGGAGGTTAGGCTATGTTAAAAGGATATGCGGGAAAACTCTTATTTGTAAATTTGACTACAGGTGAGATAAGGGAAGAGGAACTTTCCGAGGAACTGGCTAGAAATTTTATAGGAGGATATGGTATAGGGGCCAAGATACTTTACCATATGATGCCGGGGGGAGCAGACCCGCTGGGACCAGACAGCGTACTAGGATTTGTGACAGGCCCGGCCTCTGCAACCAAGGCCCTATTTGGAGGAAGATATACCATGGTCCACAAATCCCCCATAACGGGAGGATGGAATGATTCAAATTCCGGGGGTTACTTTGGACCAGAGTTGAAAAAGGCAGGTTACGATGGATTGTTTATATCGGGGATTGCAGAAAGGCCTGTATACCTATACATAAATGACGAAAATGTGGAGATTAGGGACGCATCACATCTATGGGGAATGGATACTACTAGGGTATGGGATGCTCTAAAAGAGGAAAACCAGGAGCCCAAGCTAAGGGTGACTGCCATAGGCAAGTCAGGTGAAAACATGGCCCTCTTGTCCTGTCCCATAAACGACGGCCATAGGGCACCGGGCAGGGGTGGCGGAGGTGCAGTCATGGGCTCAAAGAAATTAAAGGCCATAGCTGTCCGAGGTAGAAGGGAAATCCAAGTGGCAGATTCTAGAGGACTGGCAGAAATAAATAGAAATATAAGGGAAAAGATGAAAAACAGCCCATCTGCAGAGTCATTTGGCAGCTATGGAACTGGGGGAGGTACTGAGGCCTCGGCCTTGAGTGGAGACTCTCCTGTGAAAAACTGGGCTGGAGTGGGAATAAGAGACTATGGAGAGGAAAATGCCTACAAGGTCAGCTCCCAGTCCATGGATAGGTATAAGATTAGGAAGTATGCCTGCTCATATTGTCCTCTTGGCTGTGGAGCAGTGTATTCAGTTGACGACGGGAGATGGCCCGTAGAAGAAACGGACAGGCCAGAGTATGAGACAGCATCGGCCTTTGGTTCTACCCTCCTATGCAGTGAAGAGGACGCCATAATCAAGTGCAACGATATATGCAACCTATACGGCCTTGACACCATTTCGACTGGTATGACCATTGCTTGGGCAATGGAATCTTATAATAGTGGGATATTGACCAAGGACGAATTAGATGGCATTGATTTGACCTGGGGCAATGGAGAGGCCATAGTAGAGCTTACACAAAAGATAGCAGATGGAGAGGGATGCGGCAGAATCCTAGCCAACGGTTCAGCCTATGCAGCCAAGGAGTGGGGCAAGGGTGAGGAGTATTTGGTGACAGCATCAGGTATAGAACTTCCCATGCATGACCCCAGATTTGCACCTGGCTTGGCTCGAACATACCAATACGATCCGACTCCGGGAAGGCATGTTAAAGGGGGAGTAGGTTCACTTCAAATGGGTGGTTCAGAGCCTGTAGACAAATATATCTATGAAAATACGGGAGAATTAGATGTAAGGCTTACTTCTACAAGGGAAATTGTCAATGTGGCCAGCCTATGTATTTTTGGCAGGGTAGGTATGGGTTCTACAACTCATGATGAGTTTATAGAAGCTCTTACGGGAATGGAATTTGGGCCTGAACAAAGCTTCAAGACAGGGCTTAGGATTTTCACCATGAGACATGCCTTTAACCTAAGGGAAGGTTTTAAGCCATCTGATTTTACCCTATCCAATAGGTCGGTAGGGAAACCGCCATTGGAATCTGGTCCCTTGGCTGAAGTGACCGTAGACAATGAACTTCTAGCTAGAAACTTTTTTGACGCCATGGGCTGGGATTTTGAAACGGGAGTCCCTAAATTGGAAGTATTAAAGGAATTAGGGCATTTGGAAGATGTAATCGAGGATTTATATGGAGAGAATAGA
This sequence comes from Tissierellaceae bacterium, assembly GCA_041655755.1. GTDB lineage: Bacteria > Bacillota > Clostridia > Tissierellales > Tissierellaceae > JAAYFT01. The sequence goes on along the minus strand of JBBAEY010000009.1, from coordinate 11,532 downwards.
CAATAGGGGACTATCCCTATTGTCTATATAGGCTCTTGAGGCGATCTTTAAAGGGTGATACTATTGAAAGTAAGGTACAAATACATAGGAATACCCATTCCTTCACTAAATAAGGAAGTAAGGGAGGTGGAATTAGAGGTTAATTCTACTTTAAATGATTTATTAACTTTACTGGAGAAAGATATAAATGGTGAACACAAGTCCATATTTAAAACTGCAAATTTCTTAGTCAACAATTCACGGGCAAGCCGCAATACCCTATTATTTGAAGGGGATATGGTATGGATATTTACTGTTCTTGGTGGCGGTTAGAAGGAAAGGAAAGTAACAGTTATCAGATTATATTTTATAAATAATTTTATATGGTATAATAAAACTGACTAGCAATAAAACTTAAGCGAGTTAAACTTAATGGGGTGAGATCATTGAAATCAAATATTAATGAAGTGTGGAAATTAATAGGAAACTTAACTTTAGAGGAAAGAAAGATAATATTTAAAAAGATGGAACAGGACATAAATACACAATTACTAGATTTGCTAGACAGGGTCAATGAACGCGTTGGAGAGAATGATATTAGCATGGAGGAAATAATAAGAGAAGTCGAGGAAGTCAGAGGATATTTACATGGCGAAAATTAAGGTAGTAATTGATACAAATATATTTGTCAGTGCACTTTTAGGAAGCAAGAATGCGAAATTGGTTCTGAGAGAAGTAATAAATGGAGACCTTCTTTTAATAATGTCAAAATATCAGTTAAAAGAGATTAAGGAGGTTTTGCTCAGGCCAAAGTTTAGCAGGTACATAACAGTTTCCGAAATCAATGAATTAATATCAAATTTGTCTATGAAAGTAATAATACCAATAATATACGATTCAATTAATGATTGTAGAGATCCCAAAGACAATTTTATACTTGAAGAAGCAGTATATGGAAATGCACAGTACATAGTTACAGGAGACGACGACTTGTTAGTTTTACACCCATACAAGTGGATAAATGTAGTTACTCTAAGAGAATTTCTTAAGGTAATTTATGATATCTAGGGTCCCAATAAGGTTCTATTCTGAAACATGGGAACTAGAAGCCTCTGATATAATCTGCATTTGCGATTTTTCCATACTTTCCTCCCTAGGCTGGGCTTGTATATGGTTATCTTCTTCGTCTTCAAATAAGGGCCTATGTTTATCCTTGACCTTATTCTTGGCAGTAGTGGCAGCTAATTTTGCTATTTGATAGAGGCCCGGATTGAATTCCATTAGCTTTTTCTCATCACTTGGCGGGACCTTATCCCCCCTTGCAATCCTGCGGGCAATCTCATAGTATTTCCAGGTATCATCACCCTTTTTATCGTTTTTAGACTCTTCCAATTGTTTAATCATTTCACTGAGGGGATTTTTGAAATCCCTAAACATTTCTGCCATTATCTTTGATTCCTCTGAAATAGTAAGTATATCCTTCACAGCAGTAGAATAATCCTGATTGTTTTCTTTTGTGGTCCCTTTAGGGAATGGTGCCTGATCTTGGGTCATTTTGTTTTGATTATACATATGAACTTTACTATTGAAATTTAACATAGTAATACCCCTTTCCATATCTATAGTAAGTATCGGCTAAAATTAGACAAGGTTAAAGGGGTATCCTATAATTATTACTTATCTGCTAATTCCATAAACTTTTCAATATCTTTCGCTATTAATTCCAAGGAGCTTCTAAAGAACTCTGGATTGCGAACATCAATATCCATTCTCTTTGCCACATCAACTATGTTATTTTTTCCTGTTGCATTTAGCAAGTCGTCATATTCCTTTACAAAGGCCTCTCCTCTTTTTAGATACTCGGCATATAAGCCCTTGGAGAATAGAAGGCCAAAGGCATAAGGGAAGTTGTAGAAATTCCTGCCCGCTGAGTAGTAGTGGCCCTTATTTATCCACATATATGGGTGAAGTAGGTCATGGTCCAGGCCGTCGCCATAGGCTTTTTTCTGTGCATCTAACATCATTTCCTTGAGTTCGTTAACTGATGGGGAATGGCCCTTCCTTCTCTCGAAGAGTTCAGTTTCAAACAAATACCTGCTATAGATATCAACGATTACCTGACCTGCATCTGATATAGAGGATTCTAGTATGCTAAAGGCCTCCTGATTGCTGGCTTCCTTGAGGGCTGCATTGACCACGATTGTCTCGCAGAATATGGATGCAGTCTCTGCAATGGGCATTGGATAGTCGCTATTTAGCATGGACTCGTCCTTGAGGCAGGCTCCGTGGTATCCATGGCCTAGCTCGTGGGCCAGGGTTGTCATACTGGAGAAACTGCCGCTAAAATTGGACATTATCCTGCTTTCACCTATTGGATGGAGGTTTGCACAAAATGCTCCGCCCCTTTTCCCCTCCCTAGGCTCTACATCTAACCAACTATTTTCAAAGGCATTTTTAGCAAAGTCGGCCAGCTTATGGGAGAAGGTCCTGAAGTTGTCGACTATATAATTCTTAGCTTCCTCATAGGTAAAGGTCCTGTTTACCTGACCCATGGGGGCGAACATATCGTAAAATGGCAGTCCATTTTTATGGCCTAGTAATTCTGCCTTTTTCCTGTAGTATTTTTGAAATAGGGGTAGAAATTCTTCCATGGCAGTTAGCATGGCGTTGAGGGTTTCTTCGTCCATTCTAGACTTGATTATGGTTTCCTCTAGGGGAGACTTATATCCCCTTAGACTTGCTACAGTGATGACTTCTCCCTTTATCCCATTTAGTGCTGCCGCCGAGGATTCCTCAATCTTTTCATAGGCCTTAAGCTCTGCTTCATAGGCTGTCCTTCTAAGGTTCTGGTCTCCATCATAGGCCATATTTCTGATGGCAGGCAGTGGAAGGGATTTGGCTTCCCCGTCGATTTCAATATCCACCATGAGGGTAGAGCTAATCATATTGTGGAGATTTGTCCAGGCTGTTGACCCGGTGTTGGACATTTTAGATATGAGGACCTCTTCCTTTTCACTTAGCATGTATTTTGACTCTTCCCTTATCTGCCTTAAGAAAAATTCGTGTTCCCTTAGTAGGTCCGACGACCCAACTAGTTCATCTAAATTGGCAAGGTCCTTGACAAATTTTTGAAATTGAACCTGTGGCCTTGTCAAATCCGACTCCATTACGGTCAATTTGTCAATATACCTGAGGGCAGTCTCATCCTTGGCATCTACTGAACTGGTTAAAAAGGCAAAGGAGTACATTTTATAGAAGAGGGTTCCAATTTCTATATAGTAGCCTATATATTTCTCCAGCTTCTCCCTGCTAGCAGTATTCTCTTTGAGTTCGTCGTCAGCCCACCTGTTAAACTCGACAATTAAATTATCCAACCTTTCCATATCCCCCAAAAACTCGCCTTCCTCGAATGAAGGATATAATTCCCTAAGACTCCAACGCATAACACCACACCTTTCACAATTATTGTAGAAACATATTTTTATTATACCATAGAGCCTGGAAGTTTAAAGAAGTATTTTGAGTCCCTAAATAAGTTTTTTTCATATTTCAAATATTTTCCTTGCAAATAGTCCATATTATGTATATACTTGATTAGTTAAAGATTAAGGAGGACGATTTATTTTAATGGAAAAGCTAAAATTTGATGATATTGATTTATCAGAAGAAATACAGAAGGGGATATTGGATATGGGCTTTGAGGAAATGTCACCCATACAATCCCAAGCAATCCCCCTCTTGCTAGATGGTAGGGACATAATTGGCCAAGCGCAGACAGGAACGGGAAAGACGGCTGCATTTGGTATCCCAATTATTGAGAAATGTGATCCTAATGAAAGGTATGTTCAGGCTCTGGTACTTTGCCCCACAAGGGAGCTATCTATTCAGGTGGCGGAGGAAATTGCCAGACTGGGGAAATACAAAAAAGGCCTTACAGTACTTCCCATCTATGGAGGGCAGCCTATAGATAGGCAAATCAGGGCCCTGAAGAAGGGCGTGAATGTTGTCATAGGAACGCCTGGAAGGGTACTTGATCACATGAGAAGAAAGACCCTAAAAATCGGCAATGTAAGCATGATGGTATTGGATGAAGCAGATGAAATGTTTGACATGGGTTTCAGGGACGATATAGCTCTGGTAATGAATGAATTACGTGAAGATAGGCAAACGACCTTTTTCTCAGCTACTATGGCTGCAGAAATAATGAGATTTGCAGCTAGGTATCAAGACAATCCCCAGCTAGTGAAGGTAGTACACAAGGAGCTGACTGTACCCAAGGTCGAACAGGCCTACTTTGAGCTTAAGGAGCATATGAAGACTGAAATACTGTCTAGGTTAATAGACATGTACAATCCCAAGCTTACAGTGGTTTTTTGCAATACCAAAAAGAAGGTAGACCAGTTGACAGAGGAGCTCCAGAGCAGGGGCTATTTTGCTGATGGCCTTCATGGGGACCTGAAGCAGTCCCAGAGGGATACGGTCATGGGCAAGTTTAGGAAGGGAACCATAGATATCCTAGTGGCTACAGATGTGGCGGCTAGGGGAATAGATGTCGACGATGTAGATTTGGTCATGAACTACGATATGCCCCAAGACGAAGAATACTATGTACACAGGATTGGAAGAACTGCTAGGGCAGGGCGTGAAGGCAGGGCTTTCAGCTTCGTAGCTGGCAGGGATATTTACAAGCTGAGGGACATACAAAGGTATACAAAAACTAAGATTGCAAGGCAGGACCTACCTACATTAAAGGATATTGAAAAGAACTATACATCTACTATGCTGGAAAAGATAAAGAGTGAAATAGACAGGGAGGACCTTAGCAAGTATGAGAAGATCCTAGAGACACTTTTGCAGGAAGACTATACTTCCTTCGACATAGGAGCAGCACTCTTGAAATTCTACATGGAGAACAATAGATTAGATGGACATGAGGAATTGGATATGGTGGACAATCAGGGAAAACACAGGACATCCACCTCCCTTACCAGAATTCACATAAATATTGGCAAGAGAAAGGGTATTAGCCCTAGGCACATATTGGCAGCCCTAATCGACAATGGGGGCATACCCAAGAAGTTCGTGGGCAACATAGACCTATATGATAAGTTTACATTTGTAGAGATACCGGGAGAGTATGTAGATGAGATTCTAGCTAGATTGAATGGTTCCAGGATTAAGGGCACAAGGGTCAATGTGGAAATAGCAAAACCCAAGAGAAAATAAATAAAAAACATATGGTTCTGAGCAGAATCATATGTTTTTTTGTATAATTATAAAAACTACAGTCGACCTTTATATACATAGATAAATTTTATCAATTTATTTATATCATCTAAAGGCATGGTGTCAATTTCGTAAAAGAGGTTTTCCAACACCTCACTTTTACGAGTAAAAAGCCTCTTATCTAGATTTTTATTGCTGGGGAATTGATTTTGATTACTCTTAATTGCAGGGGACCGAATGTTTGAAATGCCAACCAAATAATCTACGGAAACTGAAAAGACTTGGGAAAGCTTGATTAGAATCTGAACATCGTTGGGGAATCTTGTACCGCTTTCATAATTGCTAATGGACTGCCTGCTGATATTTAGCAGTTTTGCCAAATCATTTTGAGTTAAGGATTTCTCTTCCCTTAAAAGTCTTAAACGGTCTGCAAAAGTCATATTATCACCTCACAAATATCCTAGCAAAAAAAGAAGCCCCATAGCTTATTATGACACGAAAAGAGGAATATATTACAGAAATGTAAATAAATGTTTACTTTCAGAATATTGTGGTAAATATAAGGTAACTATTTGTAAGGATAACACAAGTGTGTTCTTACAAATGTTGTTTAAAGCTGGGCCTAGCTTTTAAAAATAAGATAAGGGGGATTCAAAATGAAATTAAGGATTGGAACAAAATTGACATTAGGTTTTTCCATTGCTCTAATATTGATGGTTGCCATTGGTGGCTATTCCATCATAGGGCTTAACCAGATAGACAATATTAACAAGCAAATACTAGAGGCTAGAGTCCCTGGTATAAGCGCTGCAAAGGATATGCAGATAGCCAGTATGCAGATGGCAAAGGAATTGAGGGAGTACCTTCTTACGGGAAATGAGAAAAATATTGCAGAATTTAATCAGCAAAAGAGCCAAGAGCAAGACTACTTTGAGGCAGGATATGCCCTAGTACTTTCAGGAGCAGCCAAGGGATATTTCGAAGAATTAGAGGGGATATTTGGCGATTACAACGATATTGCCAATGAAATATTTATATTACAAAGATCCGGAAGGAACAGGGAGGCCATTGACAAGCTGCTGGCAGACTTGCAGCCAAAGGCACAGGCAAAGCTGGACCTTGCCAATGAAATCATAGACCTAAGGGAGTCGCAATTGATAGAATATAAGTCAGACCTTGCCAAGATAGAAAATAGGGTTAAGACTACGATAATCGCCCTAGCAGCCATAGCTCTGGTAGTCAGTATTATCATAGCCATGATAATTACCCGCAGCATAACAAGGCCCATAAACCAATTCATAGATGTGGCCAACCAGGTTGCTGAGGGGGACCTGACTAGGGAGGTAGCTGTAAATACTAGAGATGAAATTCGACAATTAGCAGAGGCATTTAATGCCATGATCTATAAATTAAAGGAACTAATAGGGGAAATAAATCAAATATCCCAAGGCGTTGCCTCTACTTCACAGGAGCTATCAGCAGCTTCAGAAGAGTCAGCAGCCGCATCTGAGGAAATATCATCGACCATAGCGGAGGTAGCCAAGGCTACAAATGATGAGGCCGCAGCCATAGCGGAATCCGACAATCAAATACATGAGGTGAGTGAGGCTACAGAGGACATGTCCTCAAGGATTACCCATGTAAGCGACTCTGCAAGGCTTTCCCTAAGTTCAGCCAAAGATGGGCTGGAATCATCCAAGGAGGCTGTAGTCAAGATTGACAATATTAGACAGACGACGGAAGAGGCCTCAAGGACTATCTTGGAGCTAAATGAAAGCTCCAAGGAAATAGAAACCATAGTAGATGCTATCAATGCCATATCTGAGCAAACAAACCTATTGGCCCTAAATGCAGCCATAGAGGCAGCTAGGGCAGGGGAAGCCGGAAGGGGCTTTGCCGTAGTAGCTGAGGAAGTGAGGAAGTTAGCAGAGGAATCTTCCGAATCTACCCAAAAAATAGGCAATTTAATATCGGATATACAGGGACAAATACAGTTGGCTGTTAATTCCATGAATGAAAATAGCAAGGAAGTGGTCCAAGGCGTAGAGATAATAAATAAGTCCAGCAACGAGTTTTCCAATATATTCAACGAAGTAAATGGAGTCTCAGATGAAATCAGTGAAGTCCTTGAAATTGTCAAGGATATAGGTCACAGGACAAATCTAGTAACTGAAAACTTTGAACAAATGTCTGCTATATCTGAAGAAACAGCAGCCTCTACAGAAGAGGTAGCTGCTAGTTCAGAAGAGCAAACTGCCTCCATGGAAGAGGTAGCCTCTGCAGCCAACAACCTAGCATCTATGGCTGAGGCCCTGATAAGTGCCGTAGCCGTATTCAGATACTAAGGCTTATGGAAGGAGAGTACAGATGGAGAGACAATATGTTACATTTACCCTAAATAGAGAAGAATATGGTGTAGATATAAAAGATGTACAGGAAATTACAGACTTTCAAGACTATACCAGAATACCAGACTCGCCTAGGTTTCTACTGGGCATGGTCAACATCAGGGGGACGATTACTCCGATTATCGACCTTAAGGAGAGGTTTAACCTTCCAAGAGCTGACTTGGACAAGGCCAGGAGGATTATTATAATAAATCTAGGGGACAAGCAGATAGGATTTTTAATTGACGATGCCTCTAGGGTTTTAAGGCTGAAGGATGATCAAATAGATAGGCCACCGGAAGTAATTTCAAAGAATATCAGGGACTATGTCGTTGGCATAGGGAAGGTAGACGAAAAGTTAATACTTATCTTGGATCTGGAAAAAGTCCTGACAGCAGAAGAGAGGGAAGAGGCGTTTAATGCACTTGAATAGCAAATTATTATAAAAGGGCCAACTGGCCCTTTTCCCCCAAATTCCAGTAAAATTGGACGGAAGATGTATAAATATAACCTCTGCCCTATTTCATAGTTCGCCAAAATGTGGTAAAATAATTTAATTAAGGTCGGATATTAAAAAAGTTTAACAATTAAGGTTATGGTAAATAACAAGAAAAGGGTAATAGTTGTTCAAGTTACGGTATTAAATAATTTATGGGGGGTAATAAAATGTTCATGAGCGACAACAACTCAGGAGTCCATCCAAAGATTATGGAGGCTGTGATGGAGGCCAATAATGGCCATGATTTCGCCTATGGAAACGACAATACCAGCAAAAAGGCCATAGAGGAAATCTCCAAGCTATTAGGCAAGGATGTGGATGTATACTTTGTAACTACGGGGACTGCGGCCAATGTAATAGGTATGGGCGGACTGCTGGGGACCTATGAGGCTGTGGTATGTGCTGATACAGCCCATATAAATGTGGACGAGTGCGGTGCCCTAGAGAGATTTACAGGCTCAAAGATACTGACTATAGCAAATAAGAATGGCAAGATAGCTGTGGAAGGGGTGAGGAAGTACCTTCATTCCCTGGGAGATGAGCACCAGTCTCAGCCAAAGATTATTTCCATCTCTCAGACAACGGAAACAGGAAGCCTATATAGCCTTGATGAAATAAGAAGATTAGCAGATTTTGCCCACCATAATAATATGTATCTACATATAGATGGGGCTAGAATAGCCAATGCAGTAGTGGCACTCAAGACAAGTTTTAAGGAAATGATAACAGATACAGGGGTGGATCTCCTGTCTTTCGGAGGAACGAAGAATGGCATGATGATAGGGGAGGCCATAGTTTCCTTAAACAAGGATATAAGCCAGTCCCTTAAGTTCCATAGAAAACAAGGAATGCAGCTTCTTTCAAAGATGAGGTTTATATCTGCCCAGTTTATCGCCTATTTAGACGGAGAATTGTGGAGGAAGAACGCAGCCAATGCAAATGAGATGGGCAGGTACTTTGCCCATAGACTGTCGGAATTTGAAGAGATAACCCTAAAGGACGGTCTGGAAACTAATATGATTTTTGCAAATATGGACAGGGACCTAATAAGGCTACTGCAGGAAAAGTTTGATTTTTACCTACTAGATGAAGACACTGGCCTGGTTAGGTTGGTCACATCTTTTGATACTAAAAAGGAAGACATAGATGAATTTATAGACTATATTGGGACATGTTTGAACCGATAATCGGGTGAAAGTAAAGGGATGGGGACCAGAACAAGGGGATGTATTTATGAAAAAACTTATGAAGAATACTATCTTTTTAATAATAATCTTAATGCTAATGCAGGGTTCATCTGTGCTTGCAGAGGACCTAGCTGGGAAAGATGAGAAGGTCTATAAATTTGCAGGAGACCTCAATTACCCTCCCTATGAATACCTAGACAAGAATGGAGTATTTACTGGCTTTAACGTAGATATAATGAAGGCCATAGGTGAAGCTACAGGCCTGCAATTTGAATTGATACCTATGGAATGGAAGGATGCAGTTGAGGCCCTAGATAGGGGTCAGGTAGACGGGCTCATAGGTATGGCACAGAATGAAGAGAGGGTAGGCAAGTACGATTTTCCCAGACCCAGCATTGTACATGAACAGGTGATATTTGTCAGGAGTGAAACGGTACATATCAACAGCGTGGGGGATTTGGAAGGGGAAAAGGTAGCCCATCAAAAAAGCGACTACAATGAGTCTGTAATTGCCAATATTCCCAATGTAAGTATCTATCCCATGAACAATCAGGAAGATACCCTCAAGGCCTTAAAGTATGGGCAGGTGGATGCTGTACTGGGAAATAAGCTGGTGGGCATTTATCTACTGCAAAAAAACAGGATGGCAGAAGAAATAAAAATCGTAGGGGGACCCATTGTATCTACAGACTATGGACCCGTAGTGGCCAAGGGGAACCAGGAACTTCTGGATATTTTAAATGAGGGCCTGAAAGTGGTCCTGAAAAAAGAAAACTATAAGGGAATCTACAACAAGTGGGTTGGGGAAGACATCCATAGCTTTAAGTTTTTCTTTGAAATATACAAGGAAGTCATCTTTGCAGGAATAGCCATGGTTTTTGCCATATTTATATTTTTATATATGTATAATAAGAGCCTGCAAAAACAAGTAGCCAGCAGGACCTCTGAACTGGAGATGGCAAATAGCAACCTGATTAAACACCAGGAGGAAATCTACAATCTGGCCTACTACGATCCTACTACCTCCCTTCCCAACAGGACCTACTTTGTAGAAGAATTGAAAAGTGCCATAGAAGACGGCAGCAATGACAAGAATAACTTGGCAATTCTTTTTCTAGATATAGACAAGTTCAAACACATTAACGATACCCTAGGCCATGATATAGGGGACTATATCCTTAAGCTATTGGGCAAGCGCCTCACTAAATTGGCTAAGAAACAAAACTTAGTAGCCAGAGTAGGTGGCGATGAGTACTATATGCTGGTAAATGCCTATGAGAGCCTAGAGGACATAACCGACTTGGCCAATACCATCATTGACGACTTCAAGGAACCCTACTATATAAGGGAATACACCCTTTACCTGACTACCAGCATTGGAATTGCCACATATCCAGACGGGGGCATGGATGTCAACACCCTAATTAAAAATGCAGATTTGGCCCTTTACAAGTCCAAGGAGCTAGGGGGCAATACCTACTATATCTACGGAGAGGAAATAAAGTCCAAGGGCTTAGAGAAAATGATGCTCTTAAATCAGCTTCGCCATGCTTTGGAATACGACGAGCTGCTACTCTACTATCAGCCGCAGATAGAGATTTCAACGGGAAAAATAAGAGGTGTAGAGGCCCTAGTCAGGTGGCAGCATCCGGAGAAGGGGCTCTTGTTTCCAGATGAATTTATACCACTGGCAGAGGAAAGCGGTATAATAATACCCATGGGCGAATGGATACTAAAAAAGGCCTGTGTGGATGCTAGGAAGTGGGAAGACGAGGGGCATGAAATAGTGGTATCGGTGAATATATCCTCAAAGCAATTCCAGTACAGGGACTTCCTCAATGAGGTAATCAATGCCATCTATGTGTCCGGTATAAGCCCAGACCACCTAACACTGGAAATAACTGAATCCATAGCCATATCGGACATGGAACATACCCTGAAGATATTGAAAAGCCTAAGAAGCATAGGGGTATCTGTAGCCATTGACGACTTTGGCACAGGATATTCGAGCCTTAGCTACCTAAACGATATGAATGTAAATGAACTGAAGATAGATAAATCCTTTATCTGGGATATAGAAAAGAACGAAAAGAACAAGATGATATCCAACACCATCATTTTACTGGCCAAGCAGCTTGGATTGCAGGTAATAGCTGAGGGCATAGAAAATCTAGAGCAATTGTCCATACTAAAGGAAATGGAATGCGACATAGCCCAGGGATATTATTTCAGCAGACCAATCCCCCTGGAAAAA
>JBBAEY010000008.1:0-42560 GCA_041655755.1 Tissierellaceae bacterium | reverse complement strand
TGAAAATAGAAGAAATTATATGTACGACACTATTAATTCAATTAAGGGATTGAGCTGCAGAAAACCAGAAGGGGCCTTCTATATAATGGTTAATTTTTCACAAGTAATTGGAAAAACAATCAAGGGTAGGATTATTAATAGCTCACTTGATTTCTCCAGCTTATTGTTAGAGGAAGCCAATGTTGCAGTCATTCCTGGTATCGGGTTTGGAGTGGATGCTTATATTAGATTATCTTATGCGACCTCATTAGAGAATATCAGGGAGGGCCTAGATAGAATTAGAAATGTTTTAGAAAATTAAGGTGCTATATCTGAATCTGGTATACATAAATATATTATGTATACCAGATTTTGTTTTACAGATAGATAAGATGATAATATCGATAACTTATGACTTTTTTTATTTAAACTTGATTAAACGACCCTTAAACTTGCCTTTTAAGGCCTTTAAATTCAATTTCAATGGAAGTATATGATTGAAGGCTTAATTGCTTATAAATAAGCTAATATTGGCATATAATCCTATTTATCTAATAATGATGAAAAATGTGAAGATTTCACTTGTTCTATTAATAAATATCTGGTAAAATAATTATTAATAGATGTTTAGTCACAAAATACTTATTTTGTGACTATGGATAGACAAGAAATAGGAAAGTGGTGATATTATGGATAGTTTACCCCTTATACTTGACGATTATTTGAATTACATGGAAACTATCAAGGGGGTGTCCCCTAATACAGTAAAAGAATATTTTTTTGATTTAAGAACCTTTTTTAGATTTTTAAAAATAAGGTATAAGCTGGTTAATTCGGATATTGATTTTAATGAGATTGAAATCGACGACATAGATTTACCTGCCATCAGAAAAGTGAATATTCAGGATCTACATGCCTATATCTCCTACGCCGATAAAAACAGAGCTAACGGTAACTTTGCCAAATCTCGTAAGGTTGCCTCCCTCAGATCATTCTTTGATTATTTATATTCAAAGGTGAACTTACTGGAAAAAAACCCGGCTGAATCCTTAGAATTTCCAAAGACTGAAAATAGGCATCCAGTTTACTTGACTTTAGAGCAGGCAGAAAATCTTTTAAATACTGTGCAGGAAAATAAAAATGATTTTTTTAGAAAAAGAGATTACGCTATTATAATGCTCTTCCTAAATTGTGGTTTACGTTTGTCGGAGCTTTCTAGTATAGATATGGATAAAATAAAAGACAATGACAGCCTATCAATAATAGGTAAAGGAAACAAGGAGAGAACAGTATTCCTAAACGAAGCCTGTGTACTGGCTATTCAGGACTATATAGCCGTAAGACCCGAGGATTCCCCCGACAGAAATGCCCTGTTTTTAAGTAAAAGAAATAAAAGGATGAGTAATAGGGCAATTCAGCATATGATAGACAGATATCTAGAAAAAGCCGGCTTAGATACATCTATCTACTCTACACATAAGCTTAGGCATACTGCTGCTACACTAATGTATAAGTATGGAAATGTAGATATCCGTGCCCTACAAGAAATATTGGGGCATGAATCAGTATCTACTACCCAAATCTACACTCATATAGATAATCAAAGGCTCAGGGATGCAGTTAAAAGTAACCCCCTAGCTAACAGAATCAATAGCAAAGGCAAATAAACCCTCTTGCATGGCAGACATTGGCCTTAATATGATATGGGTATCTTAATTAAGTCTCCTGGATATATATAACTATTTTCGAGGCCATTAAACTTTTTCAACTCATATACTAACTTTTGCATATTGCCATCCCCTGGCATATGTTTTGATGCAAGTTTCCAAAGATTATCCCCTTTGGCTACCTCTACTTGGTAATATTGAATCTCTTGTACTGAACTATGGACCGTATTTTTAGAAAATAAAAAGTAAACGGCCATTACTGCAAAGAGAAACAAAAATGTTAGAAATGTATAAAACCTGTTTTTATCTACCACCTTATATTTTTTCATCTCATCACCCCATACATTTGTTCTGAACAGTAGTTCTATCTTTATTCTAATCAAACATTAGTTCCTTGTCAAGGCTTTTATCAGAAAATCCGAACTATTGTTTGATTTATTTTAATCAATATGGTATAATCTAAAAAAAGTAATTAATTTAAGGGGTGTTTTATATGTATGAAGATTTAACCCAAAAACAGATTGAAATTTTGTTATATATAAAATCTGAAGTTCAAAGACAGGGCTATCCCCCATCTGTACGCGATATATGTAAGGGTGTGAATTTGAAGTCTACTTCTACTGTACACAGTCACCTAGAAAAATTAGAATCTAAAGGATATATCAGAAAAGATCCTACAAAGCCAAGGGCTATTGAAATTCTCGATAGAAATGATGATTTTCTGTTAGTATCTAAAAAGACCGTAGATATACCTATTCTTGGAAGGGTTACGGCAGGTGAACCCATTTTAGCAGTTGAGAATATTGAGGATACCTACCCGGTACCTGCAGACTTAGTTGAAGGACATGATGTATTTATTTTGAAAATTCGAGGAGAGAGCATGATAGAGGCTGGAATCTTGGATGGAGATTTAGTATTGGTTCAGGAACAGAAAAACGCCACCAATGGTGATATAGTTGTAGCCCTATTAGAGGACGAGGCCACCGTTAAAAGGTTTTATAAAGAAAAAGATAGGATAAGATTACAACCGGAAAATCAATTTATGGAACCTATTTTCACAAGAGAAATTTTAATATTAGGAAAGGTAATAGGATTATATAGAAAAATATAAAAGCAGGCTATCCTGCTTTTATATTTTTATTTAAACTTATCTTTATCTATTAAATTTAATCTTAACAGATTGTTTAAGGACTTTAAAACCCCAAGTTTACAATGTTCGTATGTCAAGCCTCCCTGGTAATAGGCGAAATAGGGTTCCCTCATTGGTCCATCTGCACTCAATTCTATGGAAGACCCCTCGATAAATCCACCCGAGGCCATAATTACCTTATCCTCATATCCTGGCATTTCCCATGCCTCTGGGATAATATAGGAATCGACAGCAGAGGCCGATTGAATTCCCTTGCAAAATGCCACTACTCTCTCAGGACTTTTTAGCTTAACAGCCTGAATAATATCCGATCTTACATCCTCTATATCTGGTACTATTTCAAAACCCAGCTCCTTATATACAATTCCTACTAATAATGCACCCTTCACAGCTTCAGATACCACATGGGGTGCCAAAAATAGACCTTGAAGAGTTGACCGCGTAGTCCCAAATGTTAGGCCACAATCCTTTCCTAAGCCCGGAGCCGTTAACCTATTGGCTATCAATTCTACTAAATTGGCTTTTCCAACTATATATCCTCCCGATAGGGCGATTCCCCCGCCTGGGTTTTTAATTAGGGAACCTGCCATTATATCTACACCAACATCAGTTGGCTCCAAATAATCTAGAAACTCGCCATAACAATTGTCAACCATAATTATTATCTTATTGTTGTATTCCCTTATCCTCTTTACAGCAGTAGATATTTCATCTATTGTCAAGGCCCTTCTATCACTATAGCCCGTTGAACGTTGAATCATAAGCATCTTTGTATCTTCGCCGATACTATCTATTACCGTGTCTATATCTATTAAGTTATTAACCAGAGGAACCTCCCTATACCTTACACCATAATCCCTTAGGGTCCCTGATAATTCACCTCTTACACCTATGACCTTCTGCAAGGTATCATAGGGAGGCCCAGTAATTGAAATAAGTTCATCATTTGGTCTTAGTATTCCCGACAAGGTCAAGGTAATGGCATGGGTACCAGAGGCTATGGATGGTCTCACAAGGGCATCTTCTGTATTAAATACCCTAGAATATATCTGCTCCACCCTATCCCTGCCTATATCCCCATAACCATATCCCGTTGTCCAGTTAAAATCAGTTGATGAAAGCCTTGCCTCCTGCATTGCATTTATAACCTTGTACTGGTTGTACTCTTTTATATGGTCAAGTTCCTTAAACCTATTTAATACTAATTTTTCCTTGTCTACCAAGAAGTCTACTACTCTTTCGTCAAGGTCAAATTGTTTACATAATATATTTTTCGTAAACCCATTCATTTAATCACCACTAATTATCCAAGTCAATTGATCGAATGGGAATTATGGTAGATATGGCATGCTTATAAATCAGTTGTTGCTTATCATCACTCTCCAATACTATTGTATAGTTGTCAAACCCTTTAACCTGACCCTTAATTTGATATCCATTAACTAAAAATACTGTGATACTCATTCCCTCTTTTCGCGCCCTATTTAGAAATAAATCCTGTAAATTAATATTTTGCTTCATTTTATCTCTCCTCCTTGTTTTTAAGTTGACCGTAGGTATAAGCTAAGATACTTTCCAATAAATCCTCTATATCAGAAAATTTATCAATATCAAACCACTTTATTCTCCTATCCCTTTTAAACCATGTCAATTGTCTTTTAGCATAGTTTCTTGTCCCTCTTTTTATCTTTTCTATGGCCTCATCCAATGAAATTTGGCCTTCCATATACATTATTATCTCCTTATATCCAATCCCTTGTAGGGATGTAAGATTTTTATGGTAGCCCATTTCTAAAAGCTTTGCCACCTCGTCTACAAGCCCATCCTCTAGCATCTTATCAACTCTAGAATTTATCCTTTCATATAGCTTTGTCCTGTCCATATTTAGGCCCAGCATTATAAGGTTAAAGTCTTCTGATTCCTTCCTGAAGTTCATGTTTTGGTCAGACATCTTTTTTCCAGTGACTTCGTATACCTCAATTGCCCTTATTAGTCTCTTCCTATCTCCTAATTTTATTTTATTTGCACTCACACTATCTATTTTCATCAATTCACTATGTAAATATTCATTTCCATATCTATCTGCTAGGGCCTCGTATTTCATTCTAATATCATCATTTGCTGCTGCCCTGCTGAAGTTGAGGTCATAAACTAAGGAGTTAATATATAGACCTGTCCCCCCTACTAGCAAGGCAGTTTTCCCTCTGCTATTTATATCCTTAATTATTTCCACTGCCTGATTTTTATAGTCAGCTACGCTGTATTCTTCATCAGGATATACAATATCAACTAGGTAGTGTGGAATTCCTTTCATTTCTTTCTCAGAGATTTTTGCAGTTCCAATATTCATATGCCTATATATCTGCATTGAATCTGCAGATATAATTTCACCATTTAAGTGACCTGCCAGCCTAATAGATAGATCAGTCTTACCTATAGCGGTTGGTCCAATCAATATGCTCAAGTTATCTTTTTTCCTCACTTTGTCATCATCCTTTAGATTATCCTTAAAAATGCCTTTTCAATATCATTTTTTCCTATTTCCATAATAGTAGGTCTGCCGTGGGGACAGCTATGAGGATTTTTCGTTTCACTCAATTGTTTTAATAAGCTCATGATTTCCATTTTGCTCATACTATCGCCAGCTTTTATAGCATTTGTACAGGCTATTTTCATAATTTTTCCTAGTTTCGTATCATAACTAGTCTTTATTTCACCTGCATTGTCAAGAACATCATAAAATAAGTCCTTCAAATTTGGAGAGCCAAATATCAAGGGTACAGCCCTGATTGCAATACTATTGTTGCCGAACCCTTCCACATCAAAACCCAATCTAATAAAAATATCGAGGTTTTCATGGAATATATTCATTTCATGGCTAGTTAATTGTAAAATTTCAGGAGCTAAAAGTTGTTGGCTATTGATACTATCGTTCTCAAACTCATATAAATACCTTTCATACATTACCCTTTCATGGGCTGCATGTTGGTCAATTAAATATATTTTCTCTTCCACCCTATCTTCAATAATAAGATAGGTATCGAAAATTACCCCTATAAGCCTTCCATTTGAAATTATGGCCTCAATATCATTCCTTGCCCTAGTTTCCTCCTCTTTTGCTGGTAGGGCATATTTATCCTCCTCTAGTTCCCTATTCAGTTCCACACTTGGACCCTTATCTATAGTAAAGTCCTTGACTATAAAATCCTCCTTGTAGGCATTATCATCCTGACCATTATTAGCTAAATCGAACAAGAGAGGCAGGGTTTCTTCATCTGACTTTTTTTCCTCCTGGACCACCTTCATTTTAGGTATCTCTATAGATGGGTTTAATGCACTATTTATAGCTTCTTCAAAGGCTGATAGAAGCTCCTCTTGATTTGAAAATTTTACCTCTTCCTTGTTTGGATGAATGTTTACGTCAATAGTAGCTGGATCTATATTTAAAAATATAATAAAACATGGAAATCTATTTAATGGGATTATTGACCTATAAGCTTTTCCAATAGTATTGGATATGATATAGTTTTTAATAAATCGACCATTTATATATAAATATTGATGATTTCTATTTGCCCTATAGAGTTTATTGTTAGAGATATAGCCCTGCAAACCAATCCCATTTTTCTCATAGCTGATATTAACAAGATTATTAGAAAATTCTTTACCTAAAATACTGTAAATATGAGATTTCATATCGTTGTTTCTTGATGTTTTTAATATGACCTTATCGTCTTTGATATACTTAAATGATATGTTTGGATTTCCCAGGGCCACTTTATATACCATATCTGAAATCTGATTTGATTCAGCCAAATCAGATTTCAGAAATTTCTTTCTAACTGGTAGGTTATAAAAAAGATCCCTTATGATCATAGTCGTGCCACGTTGACAGCCTACTATTTCTTTAGATACTATTTCGCCCTCTTCCAAAAAACAATGTGTGCCGCTTATTGTATCATTCCCCTTAGTCATTACTTCTACCTTGGCCACATGGGCTATACTTGATAAGGCTTCGCCCCTAAACCCTAGTGATTTTATTCTATATAGGTCTTCGATTGTTGAAAGTTTCGATGTTGAATGTCTTCTAAAGGCCAGTCCCAGGTCGTCTTCATGTATTCCGTCTCCATTGTCCGTTACCCTTATATACGACTTACCGCCTTCTTTAATTTCAACTATTATTTCGTTAGAATTTGCATCTATTGAATTTTCGATTAGCTCTTTAACTATTGAGGAAGGTCGTTCAATAACCTCGCCAGCTGCAATCTTTTCTATAGTTTCATTTTTCAATAGCTTTATCCTAGTCAACATTACCACTCCTTAAGGACTTTGCATCCCCGATTAGATTGTTGAGGGTATTTATGGCATCTATGGGTGTTAAATTGTTTATATCAATACCAAGAATCTTGTCTAGAAAATAATCCTTCCTATAGTCATTGAAGTCCATTTGCACAATTTCATTTTCTCCTTGCTTGTTTAAATCTAACCCATGGTTGTTTTCAATATTAGCAAGTATTTCATTGGCCCTGTCCGTAATCTCTCGCTTAATACCAGCTAATTTTGCCACCTCAATTCCATAGGATTTATTTGTGCTACCCTCTACAATCTTTCTTAAAAATACAATCTCGTCATTTTTCTCTTCTGCAACTATTGTTAGATTTTTAATTACCTTGTTTTTTTCCTGCAATTGGGTTAGCTCATGATAGTGTGTGGCAAACATGGTTTTAGCCTTTATATGCTCAATTATATGCTCTACAATGGCCCATGCAATACTCAAACCGTCATAGGTACTAGTTCCCCTTCCTACCTCATCCAAGATAATTAAACTCTTATCCGTAGCCGACTTTAAAATATTGGCAACTTCCTTCATTTCCACCATGAAAGTGCTTTCTCCCTGAGATAAATTATCAGATGCACCTATCCTAGTAAAAATCCTATCCGTTATGGATATATCGGCAAATGATGCAGGTACAAAGGAGCCAATATGAGCCAGTAAAGTAATAATTGCTACCTGCCTCATATAGGTCGATTTTCCAGCCATGTTGGGGCCAGTTATTATTTGAATCATATTATTTTTCCTGTCAAGATAGGTATCATTTGGCACAAATAAATTGTCCTCTATATTGTTCTCCACAACAGGATGCCTACCATCCTTAATATGAATTATCCCCTTATTATTTAATTTTGGTCTTAC
Source organism: Tissierellaceae bacterium (assembly GCA_041655755.1). Taxonomy (GTDB): domain Bacteria; phylum Bacillota; class Clostridia; order Tissierellales; family Tissierellaceae; genus JAAYFT01. The sequence continues at coordinate 34,570 of JBBAEY010000008.1, read as the reverse complement.
AAAGTTATGTTTATAGGCAACTTGACTAAGGGCATTTAAAACATCTATTGTGGAAATAACCTTAGCAGTCTTCTGAATTCTAACAATATTTTTCTTGACCCTATCTCTAATATCTAAAAATATCTTATACTCCATATCTAGAGACTTTTCTTCCGCCCCCAAAATCTTACCTTCCATACTTTTTAATTCTTCTGTATAAAATCTTTCAGAATTAACCAAGGTTTGCCTTCTCAAAAAATATTCAGGCACCATGGCAAGGTTGGACTTGGTCACCTCAAAATAATAGCCATATATTCGATTAAATCCAATCTTTAGGTTTTTAATCCCCGTTTTTTCTCTCTCCCTAGATTCCAGGGCAGCTAGCCATTCTTGCCCGCTTATAAAGTAGTTCCTAATTTCATCTAATTCTTCACTATAGCCTTCCTTGATTAGTCCCCCCTCTTTTATGGTAATGGGTGGATTTTCCACAATGCTGTCCTCGATTAGGGAACAAATATCCTCCAATACATCTAGTCTAGACACCAGTGATTTTAATCCCTTATTGTCTTGTTTTAATAAAAGGGACCTTAATTCTGGTAGGACACCTATGGAGTTTTTAAGGGATAAAAAGTCTCTAGCATTGCTATTTCCATTATAAATCTTGCTAGCTAATCTTTCTATATCATATATTTGTCTAAGGAGGCCCTTTACGTCGTCCATAAGCTCTAGCCTATTTAAGAAAAACTCAACTATTTCATATCTCTTATTAATATCATTAGAGTCAATTAAAGGCTGATCTATATACTTTCTTAGTAATCTTCCCCCCATGGAAGTAGATGTTTTATCAAGGATTTCAATTAATGTGCCTTTTTTATCCCTTTTCATCAAACTTTCATGTAGCTCCAAATTAGTCCTGGTATTAATATCTAAAATCATATATTTTTCTGGTTCATAATAGGAAAGGTTATTAATGTGTTCTAGAGATGACTTTTGAGTCTTATATAGGTATTTTATTAACTTATTTAAGGCTATTGTAGCAATTATCTTATCCTCTAGACCCACAGTATTTAGGGATGACAATTTGAAATGTTTTTGAACTAGCAATTTTAATTCATCAATTTGTTCCCTATTATTTTCCACTATATTTATATATGGATTAATGGTATTTTTCAGCACCTTAATGAGCTTAGTATCTATGCCAAGCCTTTCATTGCATATTATTTCAGAAGGCCATATCTTCCCAAGTTCATCTATCAAAAACGAATTGAGTTCATCCCTATCTCCTAAAAACTCTGTAGTGTATATTTCTCCAGTTGAATTGTCCACATAGGCAAGTCCAAGGCCCATATTATCCAGATATATTGATGCCAAATAATTGTTGGACTTTTCGTCTAAAATACTATTATCGGTTATAGTGCCCGGAGTAACGACCTTAATGACTTCCCTTTTAACTATTCCCTTGGCAAGTGCTGGGTCTTCTACCTGGTCACAAATGGCAACCTTATATCCCTTTTCAACTAGTTTTATTATATAATTGTCCGCTACATGATGGGGTACACCGCACATTGGAGCCCTTTCACCCATACCACTATCCCTTTGAGTTAATGCAATCTCTAGCTCCTTCGATGCAATAATTGCATCTTCAAAAAACATCTCATAAAAGTCCCCCAGCCTAAAAAATAGGATAGAGTCCTCATGCTGCTTCTTTATATTAGTATATTGTTTCATCATTGGTGTCAAATTTTCCAAAGGAACCCCTCCTCAATTGCTGGAAAATATTAAACTATACTTCCTTCTAAGGTAAATGTCTTTACATTTTCGATACTTACATTGACTATACTTCCAATCAACTCACTTTCGCCCTTAAAATGTACCAACTTACTAGTCCTTGTCCTTCCAGTCAATACATCTGGATTGTTCTTACTTACTTCTTCTACCAAGACCTCCAAGGTCTCCCCAATTAGCTTTTTGTTCTTGTCCAAAGAAATTTCATTTAATGTATCTGACAGGCTTTGAAATCTCTTATGTTTTATATCATTATCTATCTGATTCGTCATCTTGGCAGCAATCGTTCCTTCCCTAATAGAATATAGGAATGTAAATGCCGAATCAAATTCAACCTCCTTGACTAATTCTAAAGTTTCCTCGAAATCCTCTTCTGTTTCACCTGGAAATCCAACTATTAAATCCGTGGTTATAGCAATATTAGGTAGTTCATTCCTTATCTTTTCTATTATTTCAAGATAATCTTCTCTTGTATACTTGCGATTCATTTCCTTTAATACCTTGTTACTTCCAGATTGAATAGGTAAGTGCAGATGCTCACAAAGTTTATCTAACTCCCCATAGGCCTTGATTAGCTTATCTGACAAGTCTTTTGGATGAGATGTCATAAACCTAAGTCTTTCAATCCCTTCAATATCATTTATATCCCTGAGAAGGTCTACAAAGTCGTATTCCCTCTTTAAAGTTTTTCCATAGGAATTAACATTTTGCCCCAATAGGGTAACTTCCTTATATCCAGCCTTTGCCAATTCCTTAATCTCATCTATATTATTTTCTGGTTCCCTACTATTTTCCCTTCCCCTTGTATAGGGCACTATGCAGTAGGTACAGAAGTTATTACAACCATACATTATATCAACAAATGCCTTGTAGGAGTATTTTCTATTGGCCTCAATATCTTCTACTATCTCCCTACTATCCTCTAAAACATCGACAATAGTTTTGCCTGTCTTTAGATGGTTATTAATCAATTGTGGTAATCTATGAATATTGTGGGTCCCAAATATTATATCCACATGCCTATGTTTAGTAGTAATTACATTTCTAGCTTCTTCTCTTTGCATCATACAACCACATACTGCTATTATTAGATCCGGTTTCTCCCTTTTAAGCTGTTTTAGAGCTCCAAGATTACCGTATACTTTTAACTCCGCATTTTCCCTGACCAAACAGGTATTATATATAATAAAATCTGCCTCTTGCAGATCTTCTGTTTCACTATATCCCATCTTAATCAGTATCCAAGAAATCTTTTCAGAGTCGTGTTCATTCATCTGACAGCCATAAGTTTTTATTAAAAATTTCTTTTTGTCCATTATGTTTTCCTCACTTTCTAAAGTCCATCATAAGTATTATAACAAAATTACAGGAAAAAAGAAGCATTATAAATAAAAGACTACAATAAAAAGGGCCTTTCAGCCCTTTTCAATGCTAAATATTTAATTCGTCATTTAAAAATTCAAGTAGAAGTTTTTGACAATTCACAATATCATTCTTAGAGGCCGTCTCGACAGTTGAATGAACATAGCGAGTGGGCACAGAGATGACACCAGAGGGGACTCCTTCCCTACTCGTATGTATGGCACCAGAATCTGTACCTCCAAACTCTAGCACTTCCATCTGGTAGGGTATATTGTTTTTCTTTGCCAAATCTACAAGTAGTTCTTTTATTTTAGGATGTGCAATTACAGAATTGTCCTTAACCTTTATGGCAGCACCTTTATTTAATCCTACTGCAAATCTCTTTGCCTTAGGCGTATCGCCATGGGATGTTACGTCCAGGGCCATACCAATATCTGGATTAATCTTATAGGCTGCTGTTCTAGCCCCTCTTAGGCCTACCTCTTCCTGGCTAGAAAAGACAAAATATAAGTCGTGTACAGGAGCCTTTATTTTTTTAATGGTCTCAATTGCTATAAAGCATCCGACCCTATCATCTAAATACCTAGTAAAAACAACATTTTCATTTTCTACAAATTCCGATTTATAGATGCATATGTCTCCGATATTTACCTTTTTCTCCGCTTCTTCCTTGCTAAAGGCACCGATATCTATATACATATTTTCTAATTTACGCTTTGATATATCTTCCATTGGCTCTGAAAAAACAACACCTACTGTACCATTTTCGAATACAACCTGCTGGCTTAAGGAAACTGATGGTGAAATCCCTCCTACATTTGTAAACCTTAAAAATCCATTCTCATCGATATCTATTACCATAAGGCCGATTTGATCCATATGAGCTGAAATCATGACCTTTTTGCCATTCCCTTTTTTTCTAGCAATTAAGTTGCCTAGGTTGTCTACTTCAATTTCATCTACGAATTCTTCAATCTCACTCATAATGAACTCTCTTACAGCTTTTTCATTGCTGGATGGGCCATATATACCTACCAGTTTTTTTAATAAATCAAAGCTCATTTCCATTATAATACCTCCTTTTTGAATTCAGATAAAATCGCCTTAAGCAAGGCGAAAGTATTATTATAATCGCTTTTACTCATTACCGAAGATGGAGAATGAATATACCTACAAGGAACTGAAATTGTAGTAGTTACAGAGCCTTCCCTTGCTATATGAATTTTGCCAGAATCATTTCCTCCCATAGAGGTCTTCCTATACTGGTAGGGTATCTTGTTTTTTTCAGCAACTTCAACAATCCTTTCCCTAAACTCCCTGTCATATAGGGTAGTTCTATCAATCAGGGAAATAGCAGGACCCTTGTTTAAATAGGTTGGAATTAAATGCGTGTCTAATTTTGGCATATCGTAGCACAGGGTGCCTTCTAATATTACGGTCATGTCAGGGTTCACCTCATAAGCTGCAGGGCCTGCTCCAACTAAACCGACCTCCTCCATCACAGTAAAGACAGCATAAAAATCAACATCGTCTATTTCTTTGATAAGCTTGACTAACAAGGAACATCCAACTCTATTGTCCAGTGCCTTTGCCTTAACTAGCCCATCTCCAAATTCTATGTATTCAGAGGAAAATAAAACATAGTCTCCAATACTTATCTTCTCTTCAGCCTCTTCCTTTGAGGTAGCACCTATATCTATATATAGTTCATCTAAATTTAGAGCCTTAGTTCTTTCATTCTTTTTTTGCAAGTGGATTGGTTTTGCCCCTATGACCCCCAAAACCTTATCTTTTCCAATTAAAACTGTTTTAGATACTAGGATCCTCTTGTCAATACCGCCCACAGTGATAAATTTTAGCAAGCCCATACTATCTATTTCTGTAACTATTAATCCAACTTCATCCATATGGGCTGTAATCATCAGCCTTTTCCCATTACCTTTATACTTTTTATGGGCTATAATGTTTCCCAGTCTATCTATTTTAAGGCTAGTGACATGATCCTTTATTTCCGATATTATTAAATCCCTAACTTCTTTTTCATTTCCCGAAACACCCGATGATTCTGTTAATTCCCTTAGTAGCATAATAATCCCTCCAAATTTTCACTAGTAATAGAGGCAATAAAAAATGCCAGTAATTTTCCAGTATTCTTTATATCCTTCATATCTACTACTTCAACAGAAGTATGCATATATTTTAGCGGGATAGATAAAACCAGAGAAGGGATTCCCTCCCTCGTTATTTGGATAGCTCTTGCGTCCGTACCAGTTGGACCTGCATTTACTTCTATCTGGTTTGGGATGTTATACTCATTTGCAACTCCTACTAATTTCTTCCTTAAATTAGGGTGGATATTACCACCTATGGTAATTCCAGGTCCTTTTCCTAGCTCAATAGTTTCAGATTTTGCTAATTCTGGAGTTGAACCAAATCCAACATCCACAGCAATGCCTATATCAGGATTTACTTTAAAGGCACTTACTAGAGCACCTGCCATGCTAACCTCTTCCTGTATACTTGTGACAAAGTATATGTCTGCATCATGATTAATCTTGTCGAGTTCCTTCATGCATTCTAGGGTTGCAGCTATACCAGCCCTATCATCTAGGGCCTTTGCGGTCACCCTACCGCCAATCAAATCTCGCAATTCTCTCTTTATGGTTATGGTATCACCAATATTGACCAGCTTATCTACATCTTCTTTTGACAAACCAATATCTATGGTCATATCCTCCATAGCTATGGCCTTATCTTGTTCCTTGGGGTCCTGTAAATGTGGGGGCTTAGAGCCTATTACCCCAAATAAATCTTCCCTGCCATGAACTATCACTTCCTGACCTAGTATAGTTCTAGGATCAACTCCTCCTATATTAGTAAATCTAAGAAATCCATTTTCTTCAATGTCTTTAACCATTAGACCTATTTCATCCATATGGGCAGCAATCATAATCTTTACCTTATTTTTAGAATCCGATACTTTTCCCTTCTTATGTGCAATTATATTACCTAATCTATCAATTACAATATTATCTGTATATTTCTCAAAAGCCTCTATTATAATTGGGTTTAAATTTGACTCATAGCCTGAAACTCCATCTTCATTGCACAATAATTCTAAAAACTTTCTTGTATCCAAATTTCCCCCTCCTTTTCAGTTTAACTTTTTATAAAAAAATGTTCTGACGGGCTTAAATTTATACTTCTCCGGCATTATGATTTGTTCTGTGCTCCCTACAAAAAGAATTCCCTGTTCGCTCAATGAATTATGAAATTTTGAATATAAAAGCTCCTTAGCTTCTTCAGTAAAATATATCATGACATTCCTACAAACTATTAAATCAATATTCGTAGGAAATTTATCCTTTAATAAGTCCATTTTCCTAAATTCAACACTTTTTTTAATTTCATCTGAAATCTGAAAAGAATTTTGAACCTTAGTAAAATATTTTTCCTTAAAACCACGAGGCAGGCCTTCGAGAGATTTCTCGCTATACAGTCCTAGTTTCGCCTTATTTATAGCCTCTATATCGATATCTGAAGCTAGTACTTTAATATCCTTAAGTGGAAAAAAATTGGTCAGGGCCATTACCAGTGAATAAGGCTCCTCACCCGTAGAAGAAGCAGAGCTCCAAACCTTAATAGCCCTATTGTTTTTGATTAGCTCAGGCAAAATGTCCTTCACCAGCACGTCCCATTGATTTACATTCCTATAAAATTCCGAAACGTTTATGGTTAGGTAGTTTACAAATTGATCTAGTAGGCCTTTATCATTTTTCAAACCAATAAAATAGTCATCAAAATTTTTGTAGCCATTTCTTGTTAAAAGGGATTCAATTCTCCTTTTCATTTGTTTTTCTTTATAATAATTCAAATCGATATTAATTAATCTATTAATATTAGACTTGAATCCTTCATAGTTGCCCATTCAATCCCCCCTGAAATATTTCTTTAAACTTAATATAGGGCTTTAATGTACTGATGACATCAAAACCCCAAAATTTATTAATTATTGTCTATTATATCTCCAATTGTAAGCTCAGGTTCGTCGACAGTTTCTATAGTATCCTCTACATCTACTGACTCCTCCTCATTAGAGGCATCTTTGAGGCTTAAACTAATCTTTTTGTCTTCTCCATTTATATCAATGACCTTTACATTTACTAGATCGCCAATCTTTAATACATCGGAAGGTTTTTCAACATGTTCCTTGGAAATTTGCGATACGTGAAGTAAACCGTCTACACCTTCTTTTAATCTTATAAAGGCACCAAAATCTAATAAATTGACAACAGTACCTTCAACAATGTCTCCAATACTTACCTTATTAGAAAAGGCTACCCAAGGCTCTTCAATTGTTTGTTTAAGTCCCAATGATATACGGTTTTTTTCCTTGTCAAAGGATAGTACCTTAACATTAACAATTTGTCCTTCATGAACTGCCTCTGATGGATGCTTAATTCTATTCCAGGAAAGATCTGATATATGAATTAAACCGTCTACACCGCCTAAGTCTACAAATGCTCCAAAGTCGGCTAGTCTTTGTACAGTTCCTTCAATTACCTTATCCACCTCCAGGCTGGCCCAGAGTTCTTTTCTTTTATTATTTAGTTCTTCTCTCTCAATTACTTTTCTGGATAAAATAATCCTTCTTTTGCTCTTATCGAAGTCAATTATTTTAGCAATAAGAGTTTTCCCCCTATAGGGTGATAAATCTGAAATATAGTTGACAGATACTTGGGAGGCTGGCATGAAACCATTGAGTCCATGTACCAATATAGAAAGTCCACCCTTTATAACATTGATTACCTTACACTCAACCCTTTCCTTGTCCTCAAACAACTTTTCTACTATATCCCAGTTCTTAAAATCTTCAACCTTCTTTAAAGAGAGCACGACATTTCCTTCACCGTCATCTAACTTGACAACAAAAACATCTATCTCATCGCCCTGTTTATATAAATTCTTAGGTTTTACATCAGGATCATCTGATAGCTCTTCCCTTTTGATAATTCCATCGGATTTATAACCGATATTTACCATGATTTCATTGTCTGTAACAAATAGGATCTCCCCTTTTAAGATATCACCCCGATGCACCCTTGTAAAAGAGCTTTCAATTGCCTCCATCATTTCATTATTGTTAATATTGTCCATAGTCCTAATAACCTCCTTAATTATCCAATCAGGTGTTGATGCACCTGCTGTTATACCTATTTTTTTAAAGCTTTTCAATCCTTCTAAATCCAACTCATTTGGAATTTCAATATGATATACATTTTCACAATTTTCCCTGCTAATTTCAGCTAGTTTTTTTGTATTTGAGCTGTGATACCCACCTATTACAATCATTGCATCCACTTTACTGGCTACTTCCTTACATGACTGTTGCCTAAGGTTGGTTGCGTTACAGATGGTATTAAATATTTTGAGTTCATCGCCCTTTTCACTGACAATCTTAGATAGGGTATCAAACTTATTCTGGGTATTGGTAGTCTGGGAAACTACACATATCTTATCCATCATAGGCAATGATTTAGCATCCTCTTCTGAATTTATAATATATGCCTCATTGTTACACCAGCCATTAATTCCAATTACCTCTGGGTGATTAGCATCACCAATTATTACTATATTATATCCCTGTTTTTGAAATTCTTCAACCCTTCTGTGTACAGATTTTACATAGGGGCAGGTAGTGTCAATTACTTCCAAGTCCATTTCATCTAGTTCATCGACAACTGCCCTGCTAACACCATGAGACCTGATAATCACTTTACCTCCACTAATCTCATTCAAATGTTCTACTGCTACAAGTCCCTTTTCAGCAAATCTCTTAACCTCTTGTGGATTGTGAATCAAGGGGCCCAGGGAATAGACAACCCTATCTAAATTTGTTAAGTGGCTATTTGCCATATCTATGGCCCTTTTAACCCCGAAACAAAATCCTGCATTATCTGCAATAATTATTTCCACTAACCTACAACTCCTTTATCTTTTATAGAATATATGTTTTGCAAGATTTCCCTGCTTAAATAGAAATAATCCTCTTTCGTCAACCTTCTATTGTCATCATTTGAGAAATTCATAATTTCACCAAAATATATTTTAATCTTACTAAAAGGCTTATAATTCCCTTCAATAAATATGGGTAATATTGGGGAATTTGATTTTACATAAATCAACCCAATACCAGGTTTTGCATTTTCCAAGTTCATGCTTTTTACCCTAGTTCCCTCTGGAAATATTCCCAAAACCTTTTCCTGCTTAAGTAGCTTCAAGGAATTTTTTATGGTAGAAAGGTCAGTTTCCTCCCTATCTACCGGGAAGGCACCCAGTTTATTCAGTAGATAGGCCAGAGGCCTATACTTAAATGCCTGTTTTTTTGCCATCCAGTGTATTTGCCTTGGAAAGACCACTGATAGCATAAAAGGGTCTATATTGTGGGAGTGATTAGCACATAGAATAAGTCTGCCATCATATATTATATTTTCCTCCCCATATATTTCTATCCTATATATTAATTTAAATATTATATTTACAAAAGCCTTAGCTGAATTATATAATTTCATATATTACTTCCCCTCTATTATTAAAATCAATTCTTCAACACATTCGTCAACCGATTTACTTGTCGTATCCAATATAATCGCACCTTCGCTTACGATTAAGGGTGAGGCTTCTCTTGTTGAATCTAAATGGTCCCTCAATTCAATTTCTTTCCTAATCTTCTCATAGGATATATCAGCTTCTCCTTTTTCAATTAATTCCTTATACCTTCTTTTGGCCCTTTCATCCACTGATGCCGTGATAAAAAATTTGTAGTCTGCATCAGGTAATACTACGCTGCCAATATCTCTACCATCCATTATAATGGACTTTGTTTCAGCTAGTTGACGCTGCAATTTTACCATTCCAGTTCTCACTTCTTGAATTTTCGCAATATAGGATACATTTTGATTTATTATATTATTCCTTATTTGTTCGTCTACCAGCTCATTGTCAAGGTAAATATGATTGTCCCTAAAATCAATAGCTGTATTTCCCATTATATCAATTACGTCAAACTTATCATTGGGGTCTAAACCCATCTTTAAGATCTTTAAAGTTAGGGCCCTGTACATTGCACCAGTATCTACATACTCAAAGGACAATGCCTTGGCTAATCTTTTGGCTACAGTACTCTTCCCCGCACCGGCAGGTCCATCTATAGCTATTGTTATATTTTTTATCATGCCTATCCTCCCGTATATGTAGCCTATTATACAAAATAATAACCACCATTAGGTGGCTAATTTAAGCCTTACTTAAACAATAGCTTATACAAGTGTTTAAATATGGTTTCTTCATAATTATATATTAAATTCAAAGAGTAAACAAGAGATTTTACATATATATTAAATATTAGTGCCAGCTAGATAGCCGGTTGAATAAGCAATTTGTAAATTGAAGCCACCTGTTAATGCATCTACATCTATTATTTCTCCAGAGAAGAATAGGCCGGGTATTATCCTGGATTCCATTGTTGATGGATTTACTTCGTCTATGGAAACCCCTCCAGAGGTAATTATGGCCTCTTCAATGGGTCTAAAGGATTTAAAGGACATGGGAAAGTTTTTAATTACCTTCAATAATCCAAGTCTCTCATCTTTAGTAATTTGATTGATTACCTTATCGGGTGAGATTTTAGATAGTTCTATAACCAGGGGGATTATTTTCTGAGGAAGTAGATCATCCAAGGAGTTTTTGATTTGTCTATTGTTATTTTGTTCAAAATCCCTGAGTATTCTCTTATCCAGCCTATCATTGTCCAAAGCAGGCTTTAAGTCTATAAAAAGGCTTATTTGCTTTTCCAAGTAATTATGTAAATAGTTGCTCATAGACAGTACTATGGGTCCTGAAATTCCATAGTGGGTAAAAAGCATTTCCCCAAATTCTTCGTATAGCAACTTGCCAGTGGAAAAAGCAGATAGCTTAACATTTCTTAGTGAAAGCCCTTGCAATTGTCCAACCCAATGATTGTTTAAAACTATTGGAACCAAGGATGGTCTAAGTGGTGTTATGGTATGACCTAGGCTTTCTGCAAACCTATACCCATCTCCAGTTGAACCAGTAGCGGGATATGATCTTCCGCCTGTACAAATCAGTAGTTTATCAAAAGTATAGTCCCTGTCTAGGGTATTTACAATAAACTTTCCACCTGCAAGTCTAATGTTTTCAACCTTGGTATTTAGGGCTATACTTACATTCTTGTCGCTTAAAAATTTATGAAATGCCGCAATCACGTCTGAAGACTTATTGCTGGCAGGAAATACCCTATTTCCTCTCTCAACCTTAACCCTAAGTCCATAATCCTCTAGTAGCTCTACAATATCGCGATTATTAAAGCTATAAAAACTACTATATAAAAATTTCTTATTCTTCATTACATTGTCAAAAAAATCTTCTATAGGCGCATTATTGGTTATATTGCATCTTCCCTTTCCGGTAATAAACAACTTTTTACCAATTCTTTCATTCTTATCGATTAAGGTAACATCTTTACCACGAGAAGCTGCCATACCTGCAGCTATGATGCCGGAAGGACCTGCCCCAATAATACCAATCTTTTCTTCCATTAATCAAAACCCCTTTAAGTGTGAAGTATCATTTAATAGTGTCAATACATTATTATAATCCCTTCGCTCAATTATACTAACTGAGACGTTTTTTAAGGTTATATTCTTATAAAAAGAGTTACCCATACCCAATAGGTTTAATATAATTACCTTTAATGTGGCACTATGGGAAACAATTGCAATGTTTTTACTGTTGTTATTATTCAAGACATTGTCCATGAATTCCATAACTCTTTCTTCTAACATGGCCAATGTTTCACCACCTTCTAATTTCAATTTATCGGGTTCCTTTAACCAAGTACAATAATCCTGCCTGTGTTTTTGTTTAATCTCCTCTATAGTTAGTCCTTCCCAAGGCCCAAAGTTTATTTCCCGTATTTCCTTGGCCTTAATGGCCGGCTTTCTCATTAATTTTGATATTGTAGTAGCTGTTTCCAAGGCCCGCGATAAATCGCTACTATATATTATATCTATATTCTCATTTATTAATCTGTTGCCAAGCTGTCTTGCCTGTTCTCTGCCGTGTTCAGTAAGGGGTACATTTTTCTGCCCCTGAATTTTATGTAGAATATTCCATTCTGATTCGCCATGTCTTATTAAGTATATTCTTTTCATATTTATCCCCCTATCTTAAGTAACTTTTTACATATTTATATTATAACAGAAAATAATTATAAATAAACTTATCATTTATGATAACATCTACTATGATATACCTTAATAAATAAAAACGGCCTAAGCCGTTATTATTTATCCGAAAAAGTGCTTACATCATATACGTGATACTTGTTCCAAATATTCTCTAGTTCTTCAAAATATGATGTAATGTCCTTCCTCTTTTCCATACCTATGGAAACAATCAGGGCATTTATCAAACTCATGGGGGCAACTAGGGAATCTACAAAAGATAACATATCGCTGCTGGCTATAAGAGAGATATCCGAATACTTAGACGCAGGAGATATAAGGCTATCAGTTAAACTTATAATCTTGCACCCCTTTTCCCTACAAAAATCCAAGGCCTCCAAGGTTCTTTTAGAATATCTTGGATAACTTATACCTATTATTACATCCTTAGAATCTGCCTTTAGCAACTGTTCAAAGACGTCATTTGGCCCTGAATTCACTACCTTTACACCTTTTATCAGGAAATTCAAATAGAAACCTAGATAGCCTGCCAGAAAAGACGAAGATCTAAGACCTAGGATATAGATGTTTTCCGCATCAAGTATTAAATCTATTGCCTCCCTAAAGGAATCGTGGCTAATTTCATTTATTGTTTTTTGTATGTTTTCCATATCCTTCTCCATAGCCCTCTTTAATTCATGTTCCTTTGTAGAGTGACTATCTACCATAGAAAGCCTTTGAACCGTAGTTAATTTGCTTTTAATGAGCTCGTGGAGTTCCCTTTGTAGGTCCTTGTAGCCCTCATAGCCCAAGGCATGTGCAAATCTTACAACAGTTGATTCACTGACCTGCACCGTATCCCCCAAGGCTGCAGCAGTCATAAAAGCAGCCCTACCATAATTGTTTATGATAAACTCTGCTATTAGTTTTTGTCCCTTGCTTAAGTTGTTAAAATCATTTTGAATTTTTCTAATTAGATCTACATCCATCGCCATAACACTCTTCCTTGTGATTTCTTATAAGATTATAACCTTCTTCTAATGCTTTTTTGTTTAACTCTTCAGTACCCGGTGGAATTCTGTCAAATACAGCCCTTTCCAATGATTCTCTTGTTACCAGTTTGGTTATTTCATAGATGCCACCTAAGGCGACAATATTAGATACCATTGATTTGCCTAACTCTTTTTGGGCCGTCTCCAATATCGGAATAAGGTAAACTGTTATATCATCTCTTTTTGGTATATTGGTAATGGACTTATCAGCTACCAAAATGCCCTTGGGCCTAAGAGTATCAATATACTTGTCACAGGATGCCTGAGTCAATGCCAACATTAAATCGCATTCGTCAACCTTAGGATAGTTAATTTCCCTGTCGCTTATAATTACCTCAGCCTTGCTTGCCCCACCTCTAGCCTCTGGACCATAAGATTGTGATTGAACAACATTTAAACCATCGTAGAGTGCAGCTTCAGCCAAGATGATTCCAGCTAAAATAAGTCCCTGCCCTCCAGAACCTGTTAGTCTTACCTCATGTTGTCCCATATTATACCCCCTTTACAAAAGAATTAATTATTTTTTGATATTCCTCCGTGTATTCAGGCCTTTCGCTTTTGTGTAGTTCGCCAATTATGAATTTTCCTTCCCTTTGCTCCTCGCTCAATTTATCATAGGCGGCCACATTAATTGCATAGTCCTTTAAGTATGTCATCATATCAACAGCCTCTCCCTTTCTATTTTTCCTTCCATAATAGGTAGGACAAATAGTCATAGCCTCAATAAAGGAAAAGCCCTTGTTTTTAATCCCATTTTCAATTATTTTAATTAGCATGTTTGTTGTATATATGGTGCCCCTGCTGACATAAGTAGCCCCTGCTGCCTCAACCAATTTACATAAATCAAAAGCCATATCTATATTGCCATAAGGTGCTGTCGTTCCCTTATCACCTGTTGGAGTAGTAGGCGAATATTGGCCGCCAGTCATTCCATAGGTATTATTATTGAATACAATTGTTGTGATATCAATATTTCTCCTTGCCGCATGAATTAGATGATTACCACCTATGGCTGATGAGTCTCCGTCACCAGTAATCACAATTACATTTAGATTTGGTTTTGCTAGTTTTATGCCTGTGGCAAAAGCCAGGGCCCTGCCGTGGGTAGTGTGTATTGTATTAAAGTCTAGGTATCCTGATGCCCTCGACGAACATCCAATTCCTGAAACTACACAGGTGTCCTCCCTACTTAAACCTAAATTGTCCACAGCCTTTACGATAGCTCTTGTAACTATACCATTTCCACATCCAGGACACCAGATATGGGGCAAGTTTTCTGTTCTAAAGTATTCATTGACTAAATTACTTGGCATATTTACCCTCCTCTATATGAGTCACAATCTCTTCAGGAGTAATCAATTCCCCATTAACTTTGCCAAACTTTTCGACCCTTACATTCTTGCCTGCAATCCTGTCTATCTCCAGATAGTACTGGCCAACATTCATCTCAACGACAATAATCCTTTTTAGCCTCTTTGACAAAGCTTCCAGTTCCCTATCTGCCAAGGGCCAGATAGTAATTGGTCTAAACAATCCAATTTTAAGGCCCCTATCTCTCAAAATATCAACTGCAGACTTGGCTGACCTAGCAGTCGAACCAAAGGCTACTATTGCTATTTCGGCATCATCTAATAAATACTCGTCTATTTCAACTATATCTTCCTTATTATCTTCTATTTTAGCTACTAGTCTCCTGATTAGCTTTTCTGCAATCTCACCATTGCTAGTTGGAAAACCTGATTCTCCATGGGTTAAGCCAGTAACGTGAAATCTATAACCTTCGCCAAATCCAGCCATTTCTGGTACAAGATCCCCTTCTTTTATCCTATAGGGTTTATATTCCTCTGGCAGACAGCTAGGTTTTTTTCTATTGTATATCTCCACTTGATCTATGCTTGGCAATTCAATTCTTTCCCTCATGTGACCTATTACTTCATCCATTAATAGAATTACCGGTGTTCTATATTTTTCTGCTAGGTTAAAGGCCCTTATGGTTGTTTCATATATCTCCCTTACAGACCAAGGGTATAGGGCTATTATTGAGTGGTCACCGTGGGTCCCCCATCTTGCCTGCATAATATCGCCCTGGGCAGGGGCAGTTGGCAGTCCTGTACTGGGTCCACCTCTTTGGACATTGACAATTACACATGGCGTTTCAGTAATGACAGCATAGCCAATGCCTTCCTGTTTCAGTGAAAATCCCGGTCCGCTTGTGGCAGTCATAGATTTTGTACCCGCAATTGATGCTCCAATAATGGCCGAAATACCAGCAATTTCATCTTCCATTTGTATAAATCGTCCGCCGATTCTAGGAAGTTTCTCCGCTGACAATTCAGCTATTTCAGTAGATGGAGTGATTGGGTAACCTGCATAAAATTTCATTCCAGCAACAATAGCAGCGTCGACACAGGCCTCATTTCCCTGCATCAACTTGACAGTTTTTTCTTCCATCTTAATCTCCCCCTAGATAAATTGCAAAATCTGGACATCTTAATTCACATTGACCGCATTGGATACAGGATTCTAAGTCCCTTATATTTACCTTTCCGTTCTTTATCTCCAGTACGTTTTTAGGACAAAATGCAACACAAATACCACAACCCTTACACCAATTCTCTTCAACTATAAGAGTCTTTTTTGTCTTTGTCTTTGTTGTCATTTCTCTCCCCCCTAGATATTATTCTAAATCTTGTAGCCTACTGCATCACTGGATATTTTTGGCATGATAGTTTCCTTTAATTTAATAATATCAGACTGAAATATCCTTTGCAAGATTTATTTCATATAATTTTCTAATGAATGATTTGTTGCAAATTTAAGTTAGAAATAAAAAAACCAAGTCTTTCGACCTGGTTAAACTGGATATATTTGGTTTTCTTCATCTAGTAAATTGTGATCTATCTTATATTTCTTTGCCTGTCTGTTCTTAAAAAACTCTAGTGCAACTTGAGGGAATAGGGCATAGGTTAGGACATCTTCTTCCTGCTCCATATACTGCTTGATTTCCTCCTTAAACTCCTCTAATTGTGGCTTCATTAGGTCTGCCGGTCTACCAGTAAATACCTCTTCATCCCCGATTATCTTATCTTTTATTTCATCGGATATGGGCAAGGTAGGTTTCCCATATAGGCCCATTACATAATTTTTAGCCTCATTGGGTACCATCTTATACCTTTCTCCAAGGATGACATTAAATACAGCCTGTGTTCCTACAATTTGACTCATGGGGGTCACTAATGGTGGATAGCCAAAGTCTTCTCTAACTTTTGGAACCTCTTTCAAGGCCTCCTCAAATTGATCTTCCCTGCCTTGGCTTTTCAATTGGGAAACTAGATTAGACAGCATTCCCCCCGGAACCTGATATACTAGGGTATTTACATCTACATTTAAAACCTTGGGATTTAAGAGGCCCTCTTCTAAATACTTTTCTCTCAAGTCCTTAAAGTATTCAGAGACCTCCAACAACAACTTCATATTAATGTCGCTAGGATAGTAAGGTGAACCCTCTAGTGAAGCAATCATAGGTTCAGTTGCTGGTTGAGATGTTCCATTCCCCAAAGGTGATATTGCAGTATCTATAATATCCGCTCCTGCTTCTATGGCCTTCATATAGGTTTGATTAGCAATTCCACTAGTAAAATGAGAATGAACTTCTATGGGCAAATCGATTACCTTCTTAAGTTCCCTAACCAACTCCTCTGCCGGATAGGGTAACAAAATCCCAGACATATCTTTTATACATATAGAATCGACTCCCAGACTTGCCATTTCCAAGGCCAAGTCTACATAGTACTTGGTATTGTGAACTGGGCTTATGGTGTAGGAAATAGCTGCCTGAGCATGACCTCCATACTTTTTTGTAGCCTCTAGGGAGCCCTTAATATTCCTTACGTCATTTAATGCATCAAAAACCCTTATAATATCTATGCCATTTTCTATGGACTTCTTCACAAATTCCTCAACTACATCGTCGGGATAATGCCTATATCCCAATAGGTTTTGCCCCCTTAGCAACATTTGTAACTTTGTCTTTTTAAAGGCCTTTCTCAAGGCTCTTAGCCTCTCCCATGGGTCCTCATTTAAATATCTTAAGGATGAATCAAAGGTAGCTCCACCCCACATTTCTAAAGCATGAAATCCTACATTGTCTAATTTTTCTGCTATTGGGAGCATGTCCTCCAATTTCATCCTGGTAGCAATCAGTGATTGATGTGCGTCCCTCAAAATCGTATCTGTAAGCTTTATACCTGCCATTTAATTACCTCCTCATCTTTGATTTTTCTACAGCATATAAAATAGGCGGAGAGTTTTTTTGATTAAGAAACTCATACTTTAGTACATTGAATAATCTTTGATCTAGAGCTTCTAAATATTCCTCAACAGCCTTTTTTTCATCTAAACCGCCCTGGTGTCCAGTGTAGCTTGTAAGGACAAGAATACCGTTTTCCTTCAATAAGCCTAGGGATTTTTGCAAACTAATTATAGTTGTAGTCTTTTTTGTCTTGATAGCCTTATCTCCCTTGGGCAAATAGCCTAGGTTGTATACTATGAAATCTACTTCCTCACCTATATACTTATCTATATTCTCATGCCCATCCAAGATTAAGTTTACTTGGCCTCCTAAATTCCTTAAATCCAGTTTTCTTGCAGTTATATCCAAGGCCTCTTTTTGAATATCAAATCCATACACCTTACCTTTTTCACCAACTAGTTCAGCCAACATAATTGTATCATTTCCATTGCCTACGGTACAATCTACTACCCTTTGACCTGGCCTTATAGAATTTGATGCTATGGCTTCCCATAGCCTAATATTATTCACTATTTGACTATACATGACAACTACCAGATCCATCACAAGGCTTATCAAAAAATTCATCAACATCTAATTCCAATTCACCAAATTCATTAAGTGTAAAACCCTTATATAGCAAATAATCTTCTGACCTAGTAGAGTACACCCATCTTGCCCCTAAATTGTTCATTCTATTCAAAATCGACCTTAAAAGAGCATCACCAAGTCCCCTTCCCCTCTTATCTTTAGCAATAAGTAAATATTCTAAAAACCATCTGTTCTTGAATTTATCTCCCTTGGCAAGTCCAACTAATGCTCCGTCTTCTATTGCAAGGTATATAAGCCCGTCAAAGTTAAAGTCTGCCATTCCCTCATCAGCCAAGAGTTGCTCAAGGCCACGTCTATCATTATCCTTGTATTTTCTAAATATCAACATGTAAACCCCACCTATTACAATTGTTTTAAATATTCAATTTCATCTTCTTCTAAAAATCTCCAGTTTCCGATATTTAAACCCCCTAATTCTAGGTCCCCAATTGCTATCCTTTTTAACTTCTTTACTGGATGATTAATAGCCTCACACATTTTTTTAACCTGCCTATTTCTTCCCTCGTGGATTACTATATCTAAAATTGATTCCATTTCATATCTTTTTGCAATCTTTATTGTCGCCTTTGAAGTTTGCTTACCCTCTATCCTTAGGCCCTTTCTAAATCTATCTAGTTCAATTTTGTTTGGTACTCCTTCTACTATGGCAATGTACCTTTTTGGTATTTCGTTACTGGGATGGGTGAGTTTATAGGCCAAGTCTCCATCATTGGTCAACAATAGTAGACCAGTGGTATCAGTATCAAGTCTGCCCACAGGGTAAATTCTTTCTCTTACCCCTTCTATTAGGTCAGTCACCACATTTCTATTCTTCTCATCTTTGAGTGTAGTTACAAAACCTACAGGTTTGTTGAGCATAATATAAACCTTGGATTTCTCTAAGCTTATTAGCTTGTCTTTTACCTTTACCTTGTCCTTGTCCACATCTATTGAAGTTCCCAATTCTTTAGCAATCAGGTTATTTACCTTTACCTCTCCATTGACAATTAAATCTTCCGCCTTCCTTCTAGACGTAACCCCACATAGGGCAATGTATTTTTGCAATCTCATTTCCATACCTCTTCTCTTTTCGTATATAAGTTCTATTTACCCCTAATCTTCTGAAATAATCTTACTATGATATTAGTCTTTCTGATTGGGTATTTACTTGTAAGATTGTCTCTTGCCAATAGCCTACCGTTTAAATATGTGGAAATGGATCCTACTTTTTCCCCCTCATCTATAGGTAGTTTAAGGGTCTTAGGGATATCAGTACTTATTTTAATATTCTCCCTTTCCCCATCTTTTAGGGGATAATAAAGACATTCTTCTGTTAGCAAATCAGCAAATTGTCTATCTCCCTCCCCTAGAGCTATTTTTTCTACAAACTGTCCCTTATCATATAATAAGTACATTTTAAAGTTTTCAAATCCATAATCAAGTAACTTGTAATTATCCCTAAACCAGTCCTGGCCATTTAAGCTAACTGCTATGATTTTCATATTATTTCTCGTAGCAGATGAAACGAGGCATCTGCCTGAGCTCATGGTATAACCAATCTTGACTCCGTCTCCTCCCATGTAATCCCACAGGGTCTTATTCTTATTATAAAAATAATTGTTTTCATCCCTTTTGGAACTATAGGACTTGGTATTAACTATTTTAGCAAAATCTTCATTAGCCAATGCCTCTCTGCTAATCAAGGCCAGATCATAGGCTGTAGTATAATGGTTGCTACAATGCAGCCCATGGGGGTTTGTAAAATTAGTATTAATTGCCCCAAGTTCCTCTGCTCTTTTATTCATATAGGCTACAAATTCTTCAACTGTACCACCAATGTGAATTGCAATTGCCACTGCTGCATCGTTGCCAGATTGTAGCATTAATCCATATAGCAAATCCTCTAACTTCATTACTTCTTTATCCTTTAGGTAGATACTAGAACCCTCTACCCCCACACTGTCTATATGAACTTGGACATCATCATCCAGCCTTCCTCTTTCTAAGGCTATTAAGGCCGTCATTATCTTGGTTGTACTAGCCATAGGCAATTTTTTATATGCATTGTTTTCAAAAAGTATCCTTCCAGACTTGCTCTCCATTAGTATTGAGGACTGACTACTAAGATTTAGGTTTTCACCATATACTATACTAGAAGACAAAATACTTATCAATATTATTAATAGATATTTTAATTTATTCAAGAGAAATACCTCCCATATGTTTTAATAAGTATTTTGCCAATAAAAAAGAAAAATAATACTATTCAAGTATTATTCCTCAAATGCTATATTTTCCATATTTTCATTAAATTCTTCCAGACTAGGCAAGTTTTCCAAACTTTCCAATCCAAAAGACCTTAAAAATAAGTCAGTAGTACCATAGATTATGGGTCTGCCTACCTTATCCATCCTTCCCAATTCCTTAACTAATCCCCTATCTACAAGAGTCTCAATTGATCTATCAGATCTAACTCCCCTGATTGCTTCAACATCTGATTTTATAACTGGCTGTCTATAGGCAATAATAGATAAGGTTTCCAAGGCAGCATTAGAAAGCCCCCTAGTAAATTTTGGATTTGACAGTTTTTTAATCCAATGATAGTGTTCAGGTCTTGTAGACAATTGATAGGATCTATTGGCCTTGACAATTCTAACACCCCTTCTGTTGTAATCAAAATCTCCAACCATCTCATCCATGACCCTGGCAAGGGTCTTTTCATCCACTTCTGTAATGGTGGATATATCCCCCAAGTCTAAAGGATCTCCCCATGTAAATAACAAGGCTTCAATTATGGCCTTCAGTTCTTTATTTTCCATATCTATTGCTCACCCTCTAATCTTCTGACAATAATTAAATCCCCAAAATCTGATTCCTGCAACACATTAATATATTTCATGTCGATTAATTCTAAAATCGAAAGAAAATATGTGATGATTTCTCCTATGCTGCTATTTGAAATTAACTCACTAAAACTAATTCTATCCCCAGTATATAGCCTTTCCTTAATATCTTGAATACAGCCACCAAGGGTATACTCTTCCCTTTCAATTTCAGCCATATCTAAAAAATTAGGCTCTAAGTTCTTTCTTTTCAATATCTTGCCAAAGGTTTCGTACAGGGAATAAAGATCAAAGCCCTCTAAGATAATCTGCTCATCTACATACTCGGATAGGTCTTCCTTGGGTCTATAATATACTCTGGACTGGACATCTCCTAGCGTCTTTAGCCTGTCTGCAAGGCCCTTATATTTTTTATATTCAACCAACCTTCTAATTAGTTCCGCCCTTGGATCCTCTTCAATCTCCAACTGGTCCTCATTATCTTTTTCTTTCTGGGGCAAAAGCATCTTTGACTTAATTTCTAGTAGCGAGGCCGCCATGACTAAAAACTCACTGGCGACATCAAGATTTAATTCTTCCATTTTTCTTATATATTCCACAAATTGTTCAGCTATCTCCCTGATGGGAATGTCGTATATATCAATTTCTGCCCTATCAATAAGGTGAAGAAGTAGGTCCATGGGTCCCTCAAATGCATCTATCATTATCTTATAGTCCATATATAATTCCCCTTAAAAAGCTTAAAATTACTAGTAAAATAGCTAAAGTAGCTTCAATAATCGGCCCCATAATTTTGGGTATAATATTAGTCGCAACTAAAAGTAATAATACTATACAAAAATATCTTTCATACCTGTAGAACTTATATTCCCATCTTCTAGGTAAAAGACTGGCCAGGATTTTCGACCCGTCCAAGGGGGGAAATGGCAATAAATTAAAGACTCCCAACATAATATTATACCATAGGGCTATTAATAGTATCTCATTGATTGTGGGATTTCTAAATAAGTTTAGGGAATAAAGTAGACCTACAACTATAGAAATAATAAAATTTGCAACTGGCCCAGCTAGTGAAACTAGAATTGTTCCCAACTTCCTGTACTTAAACCTATAGGGATTTATGGGAACAGGCTTGGCCCATCCAAACTTAAAAATCAGCATGAAAATAAAGCCCATAGGGTCAATATGCCTTATGGGATTTAAGGTCAACCTCCCTGAATCTTTGGCTGTACTATCACCTAGCATAAAAGCTGTATATCCATGGGCAAGCTCGTGAAAGATAATTGCCACAAGAAGCCCCGGTAAACTATATATTAGGCCCACACAATACCCCTCTCTTTTAATTACCTATAAACATTATACAACCTCGACTAGTTAAAGTCGAGGTTGTAATTCTTAAAGCCGGCTAAATTCCTTTTAAATAGTTATTTAGGACCCTGTTCATCATGTTGAAAATATTGGCCTTTTCAATATCAGATTTAGTAACTAGCTTTATTCTATCCACTTCACTGCCATCTAGGCTGATTATGAGTTCTCCAATCTCTTCTCCCGCTGTCAAGGCTTCCTTTATTATTTCAGGTAGGAGAAGTTCACGACTAACCTTGCCCTTCTCACCCTTTGGCAGTAGTACAAAGCTATCTCTGGAAAGCATGATATCTACTTCCCTAATCTTGCCCTTTTCCACTGGAATTGTAGCTACAATCTCTCCTTTTTTCCCTATGCTTAGGGATTCATAGTTTGCAAATCCGTAATCTAGCATCCTTTTGCTTTCACCAAATCTAACTTGTGAGCTCCTTGAACCCATGACAACAGCAATTAATTCGAGATTTCCCCTCTTAGCAGAAGCAGATAGACAAAATCCAGCCTCATTAGTTGAACCAGTTTTTATCCCCGTAGTTCCTTCATATTCCTTAATCAACCTATTGGTATTGACCATGGTTTGTGTACTAGACTTATTCTTTCCCACTTTCATGTCATATATATATGTAGTCAGCCATTCACTTACCACAGGATGTTTCAGCAATTCTCTGGACATCAAGGCTACATCATAGGAAGAAGTGTAGTGATTAGAATCAGGCAGACCACTGGCATTTGAAAAAAAGGTATTCTTCATCCCCAGACTTCCAGCCCTCTTATTCATTAGGTCAACAAAGGCATCCTCTGAACCAGAAATGTACTCTGCCAAGGCAACTGAAGCATCATTGGCGGAACGAATAGCAATAGCCCTAAACAACTCTTCTACGAGCTGGGTTTCTCCCGACTCCAGATAGACCTGAGAGCCACCCATCCTAGAGGCGTGTTCCGTAACGACAACCTTGTCATCTAATGAAATCCTCCCAGCCTCCACTGCCTCAATTCCCAATAGCATGGTCATTATTTTCGTAATACTGGCTGGTGACAATCTGTCATGTTCATTTAAGCTGTATATAATTTCTCCAGTATTTACATCCATCAGTAGGGCAGATTTTGCATCAATCTTTAAATCGGTTTCAGCCAAGGCACTAAAGGGAATTATGGAAATAAAAAGTACTAATAAAATGGATACGTATCTCTTTCTCAAACTATTACCTCCATTTCATATATTTACTTTTATATTATCCATAAAATCCTAGCTTATACAAAAATTAAACTTACAAAAATTGGCGGCTAGTGGACCTCTTCATAAATTAATTTCTTTGCTGCCTCCTTCTTTTCGCCAATTATATATATATCATGCAAGCTCTTTTCCACTTCATTTGCCTTCTCTAAATCGTTGGCGTGGATAAATGCCAATGTTTCACCTATGGCCACCTTATCATCAATCTTCTTATTTAGATCCAAGCCGACAGACAAGTCTAGTTTGCTGTCCTTTGTCTCTCTGCCAGCACCAAGGCTAAGGGCACACTTGCCTATTTCTTCAGCATCCAAGGCCCTTACATAACCTTCTAGCTTAGATTTTACTTCCACAATATATTTTGATTTTGGCAAGAGTTTAGTGTCATTAAGATATGATATATCCCCACCCTGCAGTTTAACCATTTGAGAGAACTTTTCAAAAGCCCTGCCTGAATAGATGGTATCTAGCAGGATTTCCCTGCCTTCGGTCTCATTCTCAGCTTTTTTGGCTAGAATAAGTAATTTTGAACCTAGACTCAAACACAGTTCCAATAGGTCCTCCGGTCCCTTTCCCTGTAAGGTATCAATTGCCTCCTCTACCTCTAGGGCATTACCAATCTTTCTACCCAATGGTTCATCCATGTTGGTTACAAGGGCAATGGTTTTCCTCCCATATGCATTGCCTATGCTGACCATTTCTTTAGCTAGGACAATGGCATCTTCAAGGTTTTTCATGAAGGCACCAGAGCCAACCTTAACATCTAGCACTATGGCATCGGATTGTATAGCCAGTTTCTTACTCATTATACTAGCAGCTATTAGAGATAAGTTTTCCACCGTAGCAGTTACATCCCTCAAAGCATATAATTTTTTATCAGCAGGGGTTATATTTCCCGTTTGACTGCAAATAGATAGGTTTATATCATTGGCAATTCTGCTAAACTCATCATTGCTCAGTTCAACCCTAAGGCCCTTAATTGATTCTAACTTGTCTAAGGTTCCTCCAGTATGACCTAGGCCCCTCCCCGACATCTTGACAAAGGGTACTCCTGCGGCGGCAACCATAGGCCCTAAAATTAGGCTTGTGGTATCTCCTACTCCTCCAGTAGAATGCTTGTCTACCTTTATCCCGTCTATAGAGGATAGGTCAAAGCTATCACCAGAATTTATCATGGCCCTAGTCAAATCCAAGGTCTCCTTCTTGTTCATCTTGTTTATAAATATTGCCATCAATAGTGCTGAAGCTTGATAGTCTGGTATATTATTGTTCGTATAGTTTTCTATAAAATAATTTATCTCCTCTGTAGAAAGAACTCCTCCATCTCTCTTTTTTTTAATAATGTCATATATTCTCAAAATAATCACTCCAGCTAAATTTTATATAGTATTTGAACTATAAGTTTTTCAAATTTTTCCTTGACCCTTTCAGAAGTCTCAACGACTTCGTCATGGCTCAATAGTTTGTCTAAAATGCCTGCCGCCATGTTTGTTATAGTTGAAATGCCTAAAACCTTAATTCCCTCGTGGTTTGCGATAATTACCTCGGGAACTGTTGACATGCCAACTGCATCTGCTCCAACAATTCTTGCCAGTCTTACCTCTGCAGGAGTTTCATAGGTGGGACCAGAAAACCACATATAAATTCCTTCCTTCAAATCTATGCCCAATTCCTTTCCCGTTGACTTTGCAAGGCTAATATAATCCCTGTCATATGCCCTTGACAAGTCTACAAATCTAGGCCCCAATTCATCAAGGTTTTCTCCTATTAGGGGATTTTGTCCTGCAAAGTTAATATGATCTTTTATGATCATCAAATCACCAGGGGCAAAGTCCATATTTACACCGCCAGCGGCATTGGTTACCAAAAGGCTTTTTATACCCAGCCCAATCAAAACCCTTATTGGAAAGGTTACCTCCCTGAGTGGGTAGCCTTCATAGTAGTGAAATCTGCCTTGCATGGCTGCTACTATCTTCCCCCCCAGTTTGCCTATTACAAGTTGTCCGGCATGGCCTTCAACAGTAGACTTTGGGAAATTTGGTATATCTTCGTATTTAATAACTAGAGGATCTTCTATCTTATTTGCTAGGCCCCCTAGACCCGATCCCAAGATAAGTCCCACTGTAGGCATATTATCTATTTTTTCTGCAATAAAATCTTTAGTTTCTTTTATCTTTTCTAAATAGTTCATATAAACTCCTCCTATGCTCTTGGATGTGATTTTTTATATACTTCCCTTAGTTCATTTTGTTTGGAAGCAAATGCATACATCTGGGTAGTAGATATATCAGAATGCCCCAATATCTCTTGCACAGTCTTCATATCTGCACCATTCTCTATTAAATGCACTGCAAATGAATGTCTCAACATATGGGGGGTAATATCCTTTTGAATATCTGCCTTCTTGGTATAGTATTTAATGATTTTCCAAAAACCTTGCCTTGTCAATCTTTTTCCAGCATAATTTAAAAAAAGCGGATTATTTTGATCCTTGTCCTTATCTTTAGGTCTGTAAATATTCATATATTCAGTTAATGCATCCATGGCTATTTCTCCTATAGGTATAACCCTCTCATTGCCCTCGTCTCTAATTACAAGCAAGGATGAACTGGAAATAATATCCTCTACATTTAGAGCAACTATTTCAGATACTCTAAGACCAGTCGCATAGAGCAGTTCCAGCATTGCCTTGTCCCTAATCCCTTTAAAATCCTTGGACTTTGGCTGAGATAATAGAATATTAACCTCTTCCTCAGTTAAGATAGATGGAATTCTTTTTTCTGATTTAGGAGATTTTAAATTAAGGGTAGGATCTTCGCTTATTTGATTTCTGTTAAGTAAGTACTGAAAAAAACACCTGATTGAAGCCAGTTTTCTCGAAATCGTAGAGGCCGATTTCCCTTTTTTTTGTAGGTTCATCAAATATGTAATGACAATTGCTTTACTAGCTTTTTTTATATCACCAATTTCTATTTGTTTCAGATAGTCCTTAAACTGTTGAAGGTCCCTTAAATAAGCCTCTGATGTATTTTGGGTTAATTTCTTCACATTCCTTATATAATCCGAATACTCTGCCATAATATCCATAATATTTCCCCTTTTAAAATCAAATATAATTGTATCAATTCACAAACTTATAAAAATATGGGGTAATGTATACCTCGATAATACTAGCCAATATAAATAATAAGATAAAAAGCATTGTAAGTATTGAATAATCGCCAAAATTTGTATACAGGTCCCTAGATTTTCTACTGCTCTTGCTAATATGGCTTGAATTAGCCAGGCTAAGGCCGGCAATTCCCAAGAAAGCTGGTATTATCATAAGGTATTGAGGTAATAATCCCAGAATTGTAAATATAAAGCCCCTCACTCCAAAAAACTTAACGATAAAACCTACTGTCAGCCCTATATTTATGCCTTTCCAGCATAAAATAAGAGGGGTAAATATAATCCCAAAGCTAACCAAACCCAGTAGGTAGATAGGAAGAATAAATTTTAAATTCATAGCTAAAGAATAAATTATACTATCAGTAGTTTCATAAATATTATTATGGATTTCAGTATCCAATCTATTTGCCAAAATGGATCCAATAATTATCCCCAACATAAAGCAACTTATAATTATTAGATATATAGTAAAGTTATTTTGGAGATGTCTCTTACATAGGATTTTTAGTCTCATCAACATTTGCTTTCCCCCTTACATACAAGCCTTAGAACATAATATGCTTAGGGGAATAACATTATCACTCCATGTCTTTCTCCAAATATTTTTTTGCAAAATTAATCCCTATAATCGTTTTACTGTCAATAATCTCTCCCCTGTCTATCATTCTAACAAGAGTATCTATACTGAAACTTTCAACTTCTATGAATTCACCATTGTCAGGCATTGCCTCTCCCTTGACTAGGTCAGTTGCCAGAAAGAGATATATTTTCTCATTGGTATAGCCGGGGGAAGTGTGGAATTCGAGTATGTAGTCCATTTTATTGGTTGTGTATCCAGTTTCCTCTTTTAATTCCCTTATGGCTGTTACCCTAGGTTCCTCGTTCAGTTCTAATTTCCCTGCAGGTATCTCCAATAGAAATTTCTCTACGGCCTTTCTATATTGCCTAACTAAAATTATAGAGTTGTCATCTGCAATTGGTATTATACCAACTCCACCGGGATGTTCGATTATTTCTCGCTTTGAATATTTCTTATCAGGTAATTCCACGGTGTCAACCCTTAAATTAAGGATCTTCCCTTCATATAGCTTATCAGATTTCATGGTTTTTTCCTCAAAGCTCATTAGTACATCTCCCTCCTAGCCTTGTATTCACTTTTAAAATTAATATACACTTAATAGTATATCCTAAAAGATGGAAACCTGCATCAATTAAAATAATTTTATATAAATACATCCCCCTAATCACCTAGGCGGATGTATTATTAATTATATGCTGGCGGCCCTATCTCCCTGCTCAAGTCGCAATTTGTCAGCAATTAGTGCTATGAATTCCGAGTTAGTAGGTTTGCCCTTGTCGTTGTTGATTGTATAGCCAAATAATTGATTTATGGTATCTAACCTTCCCCTGGTCCATGACACCTCAATAGCATGTCTAATTGCCCTTTCAACACGAGAAGGTGTTGTGTTGAATTTATCTGCTATATGGGGATAGAGTTCCTTGGTTATGGCCCCTAGAAAGTCCATATCCTTCACTACCATAGTAATTGCCTCCCTTAAATACAAATAACCCTTTATATGGGCCGGTATTCCAATCTCATGGATAATCTTAGTTATTCTGGTTTCCAAATTATTTTCGACAACGGGAGGTTTTTTACCGAAATAGTCATCTCCCACTTCACCTATCTTGAAAGAGGAGTATTCATCCCCAGCAATCTCCTTTAGTCTTTTCATGAAAACCTGGAAATCAAAAGGTTTTACCACATAGTAACTTGCACCTAGTTCAATTGCTCTTTGGGTAATCTTATCCTGTCCCACCGCTGAAAGTACAATAACCTTTGGAAAATACATATCTTCCGAATTATGTAGTCTCTCTAGCACCTCTAAGCCATCTAAATGAGGCATTATGATATCTAGAATCAAAACATCTGGTCTTTCTTCTTCGATAATTTCTAGAGCTTCTACGCCATCTTTAGCAATTCCGATAATCTCAAATTCCTCATAAGATGAGATAAGTCGATTTAAAATTTCACAAAACTCCTTATTATCATCCGCAATTACAACCTTTGTTTTTTTCATCTAAAATCCCCCTATATTATTAATATGGTAATTTGTTCCACTTACTATTTCGACATCTTTGTGAAAAGTCCTTCTTTTTTTTATATCTTTTTAAAAAAGTCCTAGATATTTATTCTAGGACTTTTGAATGCACTAATTTCCCTACTCTAACATCCATTCAATGTATATTCCATAACCCTTAGTAGGGTCATTAACAAAAACATGAGTGATAGCTCCGATTAGTTTGTTATTTTGTATAATAGGGCTACCACTCATCCCCTGCACTATGCCTCCTGTTTTTTCTAAAAGCTTCTTATCAGTAATTTTAATTATCATGCTTTTTTGCTCAGCCTTTACTTGCGGCTGTGTCTTAATAATTTCTATCTCAAATTTTTCTTGTATATTGTCGTCAACAGTAGTTAAGATATAGGCCTTTCCTTCATTTACTTCTTCTTTAAAACCTATCTGTAAAGGCTTATCTTTAAACATTTTTAAATATTCATCATTTACAGTACCAAATATTCCAAAAGAGTTGTTTGCAGATATATCGCCAATGACACTATTTGCCTCATAAAATACTCCCCTGATTTCACCAGGACTTCCTTTCTTTCCTTGTTCTACTTTAGATATCTTTGCATTCATGATTTTTCCCTTGTCTACAGAAAGTAACTTTCCGGTATCTGCGTCTACAATACCGTGACCTAGTGCCCCAAATTCATTAGTATCTTTATTAAAATAAGTCAAGGTCCCAATGCCAGAAGTCTTATCCCTTACCCAAATACCCAGCCTATAGTTGTTATCTTGCATACTTTGTATTGGTCTTGCTTCTGTGAGCAGTTCTGTCTTATTTCTTTGGACTAGAATTTTAACCTTTTTATCCCTAACATCATTTAATATACTCACGACATGCTCTACATCAGCCACCTTGATACCATCTATTTCTAAGATATTATCTCCAATTTTCAAACCAGCATCTTTGGCAGGACTTTTTCTTTGTCCATTGATATCTACTATATCTGTTACAGCTACAACTAAGACTCCTTTTGTACTGAGCCTAACGCCAATGGCATTCCCTCCTGGAACAAGTTCTGGTCTATCAACTATATTTATCTTATAGTTTTTTATTGGGATTAAACCTAATAGTTTTAACTGTACCTTTGTCTCTCCAGTATCAAGTCCATTTAATAAATAAGACCTTCTAAGGCTAATATTATCAGAAGTATTTGAACTCGCTTCTATGACAGATTCCTTATCGTGACTAAAGCTTAGGTAGAAGGGAAAAGCAATATCAAAATTTTTATTTTCCCCTTTAACAATCTTTATATCTGAAGGAGAAAATAAAATCTCATTTGAGCGTAAACTTAAGGTCATTAAGAATAATGCGGCGATTAATACTGCAATTTTGTAATAATTTTTAGAACCTTTCAAATATTATCACTCTCCTAATTAACTTTGTTTATCCACCTCCTAATTTGAATTTCATATTTAATTTAGCCTTTTTTATAGTTATTTATTCTCCTTAAAAAGTTTTTTAAATAGAAAGTAATTAAATTTTTTCCATAAAAAAAGACCCTGATATTTAATCAAAGTCTAATTATTTCAACATTTATATCGATGTTTTTAGCTTTTTTTGATTTTTTTTGACATTTCAATCATCTCTGATGCATGTTCCAGGGTTTTCTTTGTCAAATTTGCCCCACCTAAAAGCCTAGCCATTTCCTCAACTCTAGCAGTTTCCGAAAGCCTTTGAACCCTTGTCCTAGTCCTATCTTTTTCCCTAACCTTGTCTATTAGAAAATGACTATCTGCAAAAGCAGCTATTTGGGGCAAGTGGGATATACATATGAGCTGATGGGATTTGGAAATCATGTCTATCTTTTCGCCCACTACCTGGGCTGTCCTGCCTGATATTCCAGAATCAATTTCATCAAATATCAGGGTAGGTATTTTATCCTGAAGGGCTACTATACTTTTAAACGCTAGCATAATTCTAGACATCTCTCCACCTGAAATAATCTTTGATAGTGGTTTCAAATCTTCACCTGGATTTGTAGATATAAGAAACTCAATTTTATGGTAGCCGTCTATGGCAGGTTCATCATGCCTTTTAAAGCCTATCTTGAAATTCACGTCCAGCATATTTAGTGCATTTAATTCTTCCCTGACTTGACCCTCCAATATCTTACTAATCTTCTTCCTTTTAGATGAAAGCTCTTCGGAATTATTTATCAAAATGCCCTTCAATTCCACAATCTTTTTACTTATCAACTGGTATTCTTTCTCATGGTTTAATAGCTTTTCTAGTCTATCTTCTGCCTCTTGCTTGAATTCTAGTATATTATTTATATATTTTCCATACTTTTTTCTTAACCTATTTACCAAATTAATTCTTTCTTCTAGTAGATATAATCTTTCAGCATCAACATCTATACTTTCTAAATAATATACTAATTCCCTATTAATATCCTGCAATTCGTAGTTAATATCTTCCATTCTTCTGTACAAGTCGTCCAGTGTACCGTCATACCTTCTTCCATTGTCAACAAGTGAAAGGGACCTATTAAATAAATTCAATAGCCCACCAGAACTAAAATCCTCGCTGCTAAAGTAATTTATAGCCTCTTCTATGGATTGAGATATTGTATTTATGTTTGAAAGCTTCTTATATTCGCTTTCAATACTATCCTCATCTTCCTCTGTCAAATTTGCTTCATCTATTTCTTGAATTTGATATTTTAAAATATCTATTTCCCTGTCTCTTTCGCTACTGTCAACTGACAAGGATATAAGTTTCTTTTCTTCTTCTTTCAACTCTTGATATAGGGACCTGACCTTTGACTTTAATTCCAGTAAATCCTTATCCCCGAAAGAATCCACCAGCAAAATGTGGTTTGATATATCCAGCAAAGACTGATGCTCATGCTGCCCAAAAATATCCACCAGTTGACTAGTTAATCTCCTTAACATAGTCAAGTTTAAATTTCGTCCATTTACCTTAGATATGCTTGGACCATTTAAATATATTTCCTTTGTGATAATTAACAGCTTATCATCATCTACATCTATAGAATAATCCTCTAAAATAGATCTTAGGATTTGAATATCTTCTACATAAAATACCCCTTCTAAGACTGCCTTTTCCTGACCAGTTTGAATATAGTCCCTATTGCTTCTAGAGCCCAAAATAATCCCTATGGCCTCAATTAAAATTGACTTCCCAGCTCCTGTCTCCCCAGTAATTATATTTAAACCCTTAGTAAAATTAATCTTTAATTCATCTATAATAGCGAAGTTACTGATATTTAATTCTACCAACATATAAAGACCCCCATATAAAATTTACTTACCTAATTCCTTATGAGCTGATTCAACTAGTCTTTCAATATCTTTACCGTCCAATTTACCTGTAGCAGACTTTTTCAAGTAAATCAAAAATTCTATATTTCCAGTTGCCCCTGTAATTGGCGAGAAATCCATCCCACCAATGGCAAATCCTAATTCACTAGAAAAGTCCACTATAGATTTTAATACCTCCATATGTACAATCTTATCCCTTATGATGCCTTTTTTCCCAACTCTTTCCCTACCAGCTTCAAATTGAGGTTTAACCAAGGCTACAATTTGCCCATCAGAACCTAGTAGGTCTGCTGCTACAGGAAGAACAAGTCTAAGGGAAATAAAGGATACGTCTATGGAAATAAAGTCTATTTCCTCCCCAATATCAGCCCTAGTCACATTCCTAATATTAGTCCTTTCCATTACAATGACCCTAGAATCATTCCTCAATCCCCAATCTAACTGCCCATATCCAACGTCCACTGCATATACCTTTGATACTCCCTTCTTCAGCATGCAATCGGTGAAGCCCCCTGTGGATGCTCCAATGTCCATGGCAACCTTGCCGTCCAGATTTAAACCGAAACTTTCAATTGCCTTTTCCAGTTTTAATCCACCCCTACTTACATAGGAAATGGGATTGTCCTTTATTATTATTTCTGAATCCTCGTCGATTTTAACACCAGCCTTGTCTACTCTTTCGTTGCCGATAAAGACTGTACCTTCCATTATCAACCTCTTGGCCTTTTCCCTAGATTCAACTAAACCCTTCTCAAATAAAATTACATCTGCTCTTTTCTTCACAGTAATCTCCCCAAATTATCTCTTATTGTTTTTTTCATTGGAAAACAGTCTAATGTTTAAGTTGTTTTCAAAAACCATAATTACCTTTGCTATGCTATATATTATCTTTTCATGATAGATTAGGGCAATGGACTTGCCCAAAGCTTTTCCCCCAACAGTAAAGGAGGCTACCAAAGATGAAATTATTATCGTAAGGGCCGTCGCATTTATAATCGTATATATGCCCATTAGTTTATAGACTATGGTCGTACCTAGGGCACCAGACAAAATACCACAAATATCCCCGATAACGTCGTTGCAAAAATTTGATACCTGCCCTGCATTTCTAACCAACTTTATAGCATATTTAGCCTCTCTGACCTTGTTAGCTGCCATGGCGTGGAAAGGCTTTTCCTCCGCCGTCGTAACAGCTATTCCTATTATATCAAATACTATACCCACTAGGATAATTAAAATTAGAACAAAAAAGGCAATTGCAATATCCAGATTTTTGACAAGGTTTTCAGTTATTATGGATATGCCTACTGCCATGAAAAAAGTCCATATACTAATAAAGAAAACCCATTTATAATTGTATTTAACGGAAGCCCTTTCCTCTTCCTTTTTACCCATATTTAAACCTCCATAATATTAAAAATAATAACAATATGTAAAAAGCTGATAGCTCCTGCTATCAGCAATAAAAGAGTGGTAGTAAATAGTGTAAATCTTACGGCTTTAGGTCCAGCAGGATTTCCCTAACAAAAACTATCTGTCGCCATGACAGCGGTTTCCCTTTAATTCTGTTACCTTCTTGTCGCCAAGGAAGGAACTGGATTGCCACTTAGTCCGCACTGTAATCCACAATTTACCTCCACAAGAACAGTCTAGGAGTTTTCCTCAACAGCCATTCTATCCCTTAGCCTCTTTTGCAAGACTGGTTTCGATAACAGAACCTAAGATGTATCGGGCCCTTCAACAAATTAGATTGAACTTATCATCCGCCAAATCTCACTCAAGGCAGGCTACTCTACTTTTAGTACTGTTGTACACAGCAGGTTTATCATGTTATGTTTTATTTATATAATAACATGTCTCCACGAGAGTAGGGTCATCGCCTGCATGCCATTGCAGATCGCCCCATCCCCCTTTACTCCCCATAGGGACCCACGACTGGGCGTCGCAAGCCCATATAAAGAACTTCATCGATATGCCCTTCGACGGATTTTTAGCCCCGCCCTCTAGGATAGTTGTGCTGACTAGAATACTGTACCACTCATGTTAAGCATATTATAGCATAGTTAAATCATAAATACAATTGGATTAATTTATAGATTTCTATCAATTAGTTTCTTAGTTAAATCGACAAAAAACCTAGTACCCGACTTTCTCACCTAAAAACTAAATATTAAACTTTATAACCTTGTAACCACAAATGTTGCAGGGAATATTTTTTGTCAAATTTAAGTCTTCTTGTTGTTA
>JBBAEY010000007.1:0-47911 GCA_041655755.1 Tissierellaceae bacterium | reverse complement strand
CCGCATTTCTAGTAACACAAGATCCCTCGCTCTGCTCGGGATGACACGAGGTCCTGCTCGGGATGACACG
The DNA here is from genome assembly GCA_041655755.1 of Tissierellaceae bacterium. Taxonomy (GTDB): domain Bacteria; phylum Bacillota; class Clostridia; order Tissierellales; family Tissierellaceae; genus JAAYFT01. The sequence goes on along the minus strand of JBBAEY010000007.1, from coordinate 47,841 downwards.
GGGTCCTGCTCGGGATGACACGGGGTCCTGCTCGGGATGACACGGGGTCCTGCTCGAGATGACACGGGGTCCTGCTCGGGATGACACGGGGTCCTGCTCGAGATGACACGGGGAACTGTTCGAGATGACACGGGGTCCTGTTCGAGATGACAGGGCTTCCCTCTCATGATTCCACCCCCATTTTTCCTAGTCTTCTCTGTCACATTTAGCTACCTGCTCTACTCCTATTAACTTGTTGGCCCTCTATGGATTGTCTGCTCATTAAAAAATATGGCATGATGACATACAAAAAGCCACCCTACATTTTTATTGTATAGTGGCCTGATATTTTTGTAGTGTGACATTTTATCACTATTTTTTTATTTTTAACATTTTTTCCAGTGCTAACCGTTTTTTCCTCCCCTGCTCCTCAATACCCAGCTTGTCAAAAATCCTTGATAGCTGGTTCCTTACAGTTCCTTCTGCAAGATGGAGTTCCTCTGCTATCTCCATATTAGTCTTCCGATTGGCAGCCAGGATTGCAATTTCCAGCTCCCTGTCCGACAATCCACAGCCTCCAAACTGTCCAAAATCTTCTAGACAAATCTTCTGCCTTGAACTGGCGAATTTTTCCGATAGGTCTACAATCTCTTGGATTTCCTGCTCATATATCCCCATACCTTGGAGCTCTCTTAGCAGGTCCAATACATAGTATTCGCTTTCTGCAAAGGGCATTATAAGCCTATCTGGGATTGCCATATCTAGGGCCAAGGATAATTCCATTTTCCCCTCTTCTCTCCTACTTATATTTTTAAAGGCCGCCGCTAGCTGGATATGCAGCCATATCTGGCACAGTACATTGTTGTATACACTGTAGAGCCTATGACATTCTTCTTTTCTTGCCAAAAGCTGTGTCCATTTTCCTTGTGCCAGCAGCAATTGATTGTAGAAGGTGTGGAGCATAGGAGTTGCTGGAAACATTACCAGTGCTTCTTTTACCCGCCCCTCTAGCATCCATTTGGGCGACAAATCCACCTGTCCGATTAGGGCGTAGAGGAAGGCTAGGCTCATGTCTAGTGTATTCAGCAGTGTATACTGTCTTTCCCTGTACAGCCACTCCCTGCTCTGGCGACTAATCCTATTCATCTCCTTAAAGTCGCCGTTGAATACGGCCATCCTCATGGATAAGAAACTGCAGGACATGATAATACTGAATTGATTTTTTCGCACTGCTGCAGAATAGGCCATCTGATTGGAAATATCTGCGTCTATTAACTGACCCCTTTCATAAAATAGGTCGGCTGTAAAACTATGTTCTGCACCATTGCCATGTCCATCGGACACCTGGTAATAGTAGGGCATGCACTCCCTCATCTCTTCGTTTTCCCTATCTGCAGCTCCAACTGTCCTATGATACATCATAAGTACAGATGGTGCAGAAAATGTCCATGAACCCTTTGGATCTACACTCAAGGAAGTTCGACTTAAGAGTGAGCAGGCCCGCCTATGATACTGGCTCATAGCAGAGATATCATTATAGGCTAAAAAACTTTCTGATACTTCTGCGTCACCAAGGAGGTTGTTCCTCTCCTGCTGTGTCAATTTCTTATCTTCCTGTAGGGACTGCAGGAGGAGTTTTTTCATTCGCCTTATCTCTGGAATATTGTGAAATGAAAAGCTCTTGAGCATACAGGCCACAAGGGCATAGGGGTGCTTGAGCAAAGTTTCCTCTGGACACGATGCCAACCAATTAAAAAAAACCTCCATATGCTCAGAATTCAAACTCTTTGCCTTATCTCTTTCTAGGGTAACCAGTACCCCCTCCCAGTCCCTTGCCTTGTCAAAGGCAAAATATGCACTAATATATTCTTCCCTATCAAAATACCATTGACCTAGTCTTTTATAGTTCTCCTGCTGATAGATCTCAGGCTTTTCTGCAAACTTCTGTCTTGCACATTGCAGCAACATATGGTGGTATCTGTATATGTTGTTTTCATTTTTTGCTATGAAGGCATTATTCCTTGAAAGGCTGTCTATTAGTTCTTTGGCATTTTTATTCTGCCAGAGGTAGGATGCCTGCTCGATGGTAAATTCGTCTGCCATGCCGATTAGGATTAGAAATTCTTTCTGGTCTTCTGGTAGAGGCTCTAATAATACTTCATTAATCAGGGTAAATATATCCGATGAATTTGAAATCCAATGACCATTCTGCATATAGGATTTGAAGTTCAGATAAACCATGGAAATCCAGCCCTCACTGAGTTCAGCTAAATCTATAAGTTCATCAGTTCTTACTTCTAATTGGCAATGCTTGGCATAGAGGGCCACCTCTTGATTTTCTAGGCGCAGATCCCCTATTCCTATTTCACATAAGAGGTTGCCAAGTCGCATTCTCTCTTCTTCATTGAAGATTTTATTCCTAGATAGGAGGACTAGGTGTATATTTCCCGGTAGGCTCCTAGAAAGAAATAGGAGGGTGGGTGCTAGTGATTTTTCACTTAATATATGTAGGTCATCTATTATGAGGTAGAGTGAGGCTTCATTGTCTGATAAGGCATCTCCCAAAATCTCAGACAGCACTGAAACAGCCCCCATATCTCTAGGGTAGCCCAATGCCTTTAGCTCTTCTGTCAGCCTTGGATACCCCCTGAAGGCCCTGCAAAAGCCATTCCAAAAATCTGTGATACTGTCGGACACTATTATTTGCTTAAGAATAGTGGCGTCCCCCTTGCTTTTTGCCTGTTTCTTCGCCCACCAATTTATGGCCGTAGTCTTGCCAAATCCCATAGGAGCTACTACAGTTGTAATGGGATGGTTGGAAACTTCTTTTAATCTATTCTTCAGCCTTTCAGTAATGAAAACGTGATTTAATCTAGGGTAATGACTCATTAGACACTCCACCTTTAATTTTATTTGCCTATTTTTTCTGCCCCCCAAGATGTATCCTAATTATCACTATACTAAAAAGTAATTCTCTTGTATATTATTTTTTTAAAAAAGATATTGGTGGCTGGGGCTGATATTTGGTTGGCTTATCCAGAGAAAGTTGCACTTGACAATTGCTCCTGACTATGATATACAAGCCAATATTTTTGTGCTATAATAGGGAATAATTGGTTACACATAAAAAGGGGGAATCACTATGGATGATTTGCTTCATATTGCAATATGCGAAGACAATCAAAAAGACATGGAGCGACTTTATTCCTGCATCATGGAGAGCAATATTGGTCTCTCTTGCCGTGAGTTCTTATCAGGAGAAGATTTCCTGGAGGATTTTTCTCCCGGAAAATATGATGTGATTTTTCTAGATATCTACATGGGTGGTATAAAGGGCATAGATGTGGCTAGGGAAATTCGCAAGGCCGATCAGACAGTTACTATAATCTTTACTACCACTAGTACTGAATATACATTGGAAAGTTATCGCCTAAGGGCTGCTAGCTACTTGGAAAAACCCGTAAGTCAAGAGGATGTTCAGGGGATACTTTCCCTAGCCCTTGCTAAGCGAAGGACTGAGTCATATATTAGCCTGATGATTGACGGTGCAAACAGGGCCCTGCCCCTTGATAGGATCCTGTATTTCGAATTGCAAAATCACGCAGTCATGATATATACCCATAGCGAGGTCCTACGCACTAGCCAATCTGTTAAGATTGACCATATAGATTCCTTGCTACCTGCTCATTTTTTCCGATGCCACCATAGCTACATTGTCAACCTAGGCTATGTCAAGGAAATTGACAGGGACATGGCAATATTTATTATGCAGGATAATAGCAGGGTACATATACGTCGCAGAGATTTAAAAAGGGCTGTGAGAGCCTATGAGGATTTTCTATTTACTAAGACCAGGGGGGAAAGCATATGAAAAACAAGGTTTTTGCCTTACTGTCTTTTATTATCTTGTTGGAGGTCTTGGGCCAACTTATTTTGAACTCCTTCTATTATCGCCAACCCTTGGCAGTGGAGAATAAGGATGTCAGGCCCATTTCTCATATATACTACGAAATTTCAGGCGGTAGGGAGGGTAAGCTTTCCTTACCCAATTCCTTGAAGGATCTGGCTCCCTCTAGCCTTGTAACCATTCGGGCTGATTTTGAAGCCCTAGAAGGGGAAAGCATCTTTGTCAAATCTGTTTTTGCCCCCCTCAAGCTCTATTTAAACGATGAGTTATTCTACGAATACGGACAGGCCTCAAGTTATCCTTCTTTCTTAAATGACCCCCCAACTGGGTTGGCTATTTTAGAGTTGCCAACTGAGGGCGGCTCCATGTCCCTTAGGGCAGAATACCAATCCCTTACCCAACGGGATACCCTATCCCTGCCTGCTTTTTATGTCGGAGATCATGCTGCACTCTTGAATAGGCTCTTGAAAACAGACGGCTTTTCCTTTTTATTTTCCCTTATGCTTATTTTCCTTGGCAGTATAATGACCATAATTGCACTGACCTTTGTCCGCAAGATACCTTCTGGTATGTCCTTCTTGTTGCTGGGACTTTTTTCTCTTTCCGCAGGTATTTGGGTTCTTGGGGAATGTGACCTTGCCTCGAGGCTGCTGCCTTATCCGACATTTCTCTATGTCCTAGATTATATGGGATTATTTTTAGTGGCTATTCCCTTTCTAAAATTTGGACTTGTCATATTAGCTCCTAAAAATAAGTTACCTATTCAAATTATGCTGGTTATACACTATATATCCCTTGCTGTGACCCTATTCCTTCAGCTAACAGCCAGGGTCGATTTTATCAAAAGCTTATTTTGGTTCCACCTTATCACGCCACTAGCCTTTGTTCTCTTTGCCCTTGTCCTGATTTGGGAGGGCCTATATCATAGGAATCCGGCCTCTAAACGTTTTGCACCTGCAATCTTGCTTCTAGCCCTATCTACAGTTCTTGAGCTGGCAAATTATTGGCTGCACCTTACCAGCACCCTGACTATCTTCTTTCAACTTGGAGTCTTGTTCTTTATAATTTCTCTGGGTATTGCCAGCGGCTACTATGTTCAGGAGTCCCTTCACAATGCTGCTGAAAAACAAAGATTGGAATACCAGATGGAAAGCATTGAAAAACAGCTGTCCTTGCAACGTCTTCAATATCAGAAAATATCTGAGGACGAGGAAAGAATGAGGAAGGAGAGACATGATTTTCGTCATCACCTAGCCCTGCTTCGTTCACTTTCCCAAGATAATGAAGAAATTGACAGCTATATAGACAAGCTAATTGTGAAAATTCCCGTTAGAAAAAATATATTTCTGTGTGAAAATTATGCGATAAATGCCATAGCCTCCTATTATTATACTATGGCAGAAGAGGCAGGCATCGATATCATGGTTAAGCTCCTCATTCATCAAAACCTAGCTGATAGTCTTGAGTGTGACCTGTGCGTAATCATAGGAAATCTAATGGAAAATGCCATTGAGGCCTGTAAAAGAATGGAGGATGGAAAAACCTTCATACATATGAGCAGTTCTATTCAGGGCGACGTCTTGACCATCACATCGGATAACAGCTATCAAGCTAGTATCGCCAAGAAAAACGGCATCTATCTATCTTCAAAACGTGAAGGAGAGGGGATAGGCATTTCCTCAGTGATGGCTGCTGCAACTAAGTACAATGGTGGAACTAGGTTTGAGGAAGATGATGGAATATTCAAGGCTTCTGTCTATTTGAAGATGGCCACCAATCAATCCAAGGCACACAAGTAAAGGCAGACAGTGAATTCACTGTCTGCCTTTTTTAATCTGTATTTTTGTCTATACCTTGCTTACTATTCTGACAACCTCTTATATTGTTCATATCTCGCATTGGCGTCTCTCTCTGCTGCTGCAAACAATTCATCTGCCAAGTCTGGGAATGTAAGTCTCAAGGATGTATACCTGACCTCAGAGTTTATGAAGTCCATGAATGGCAATTTTGGTTCCTTGGAATCCAATACAAATGGATTCTTTCCTTGATCCTTAAGCCTTGGGTCATATCTGAATAGGTGCCAGTATCCTGTATCTACTGCCTTCTTTTCCTGGGCAATAGTTGTACCCATTCCAGTCCTAATGCCGTGGTTGATACATGGAGCATAGGCTATTACTATTGAAGGACCGTCATAGGACTCTGCTTCCTTCAAGGCCTTAATTAATTGATTCATATTTGCACCTAGGGCAACCTGAGCTACATATACATAGCCATAGGAGGTCATCATCAGACCAAGATTTTTCTTGGTTACCTTCTTGCCTGAGGCTGCAAATTTAGCTACGGCTGCTGTTGGCGTAGCCTTTGAGGACTGACCGCCTGTGTTTGAGTATACTTCTGTATCTAGTACTAGGATATTTACATCGGAACCAGATGCTAATACATGATCTAATCCGCCAAATCCTATGTCATAGGCCCAGCCGTCTCCACCAAATATCCACATGGATCTCTTAATCAGATAGTCATTTAATTCTTCTATTTCAGCCAGTATTTCCTTTCCTCTTTGGCTGTTTACATCCTTATTTAGCCTTGGCAATATCATGCCAGTGGCAGCCTTGGAGGCCTTGGCGTCTTTCTTGCCATCTATCCATTGACCGAAGTAGTTGTTTAATTCTTCATCTACACCAAGTTCTATAAACTCCTTCATCAATACTTCAAGTTTATCTCTCATTTGCTCAACTGCTACTGCCATGCCATAGCCATACTCGGCATTGTCTTCAAATAATGAGTTTGCCCATGATGGCCCCTTGCCTTCTTGGTTTGAACAATATGGCATTGATGGAGCTGATGCACCATAAATGGAAGAACATCCTGTAGCATTGGCTATCATCATCCTGTCCCCAAATAGTTGGGTAACTAATTTAACATAGGGTGTTTCTCCGCAGCCAGCACATGCTCCTGAGAATTGGAAGAGTGGCTCTTGGAATTGTGAACCCTTTACACTAAATTCGTCTATTAGGTCGTCCTTAGCCTTGACAGTAAGTGAGAAGTCCCAATTCTTTGATTCAGTTTCTAATTCCTGCTCAAATGGAACCATGACTAGGGCCTTATCCTTTGATGGACAAACGTCCGCACAGTTTCCGCAACCTGTACAGTCTAAAGGAGATATTTGGATACGGAATTCATGTCCTTCTAACCCCTTGCCTATGGCCTTTATTGTCTTGAAATCTTCTGGTGCATTGGCTTTTTCATCTTCATTGACTAGTACTGGTCTAATGACTGCATGGGGACATACTAGTGAACAATGGTTACACTGGATACAATTCTCAGCTATCCAATGGGGTACTTCTACAGCTATTCCCCTCTTTTCATATGCTGTTGTACCATGGGGGAAGGATCCGTCTTCCCTGCCTACAAATGTACTGACAGGTAAATCGTCTCCCTCTTGCCTATTCATTGGGTCAAGGACATTTTTAATGAAATCTGGCAAGTTTTTCTTGTCTTCCGCTTCATTGTCCTCAGCATTTGACCAAGATGCTGGTACATCAACCTTGACTAGGGCATCTATTCCCCTCTCTACAGCCTGATAGTTCATTTGTACTATCTCTTCACCCTTGGTGCCATAGTCTGCAACTATGGATTTCTTTAGATGGTTTATGGCTTCCTCTAATGGTAGGACCTCTGATAATTTAAAGAAGGCCGACTGCATTATCATGTTAATTCTTCCACCTAAACCGATGTCAACTGCCATTCTAGTGGCATCTATGGTATAGAAGTTAATTTGATTTTCGGCAATATATTTTTTCATAGTGGCTGGTAGATTTCTCTCCAATTCTTCCTTATCCCAAATACAGTTTAGTAAGAAGGTGCCACCTTTTTTCAATCCCTTAAGTAAGTCGTATTGGTAGACATAGGATTGTTTTGAACAAGATACAAAATCTGCATCTGAAATTAAATAAGTAGACTTAATCGGTTCATGGCCAAATCTCAAGTGAGATATTGTGACTCCACCTGATTTTTTACTGTCGTAGGCAAAGTAACCTTGGGCGTACATATCGGTGTCGTCACCTATGATCTTGATGGCCGATTTGTTTGCTCCGACTGTACCGTCTGATCCAAAGCCCCAGAACTTACATTTAATCGTTCCCTCTGGCTCAGTCTTAATTACTTCCTTTATATCTAATGAAAGGTGGGTAACGTCATCTACTATACCTATGGTAAACCTGTCCTTTGGACTGTCTAGCTTTAGGTTTTCAAATACAGCTAATATTTGTGAAGGCGTGGTATCCTTTGAACCCAGACCATATCTTCCACCAACAATGATAGGTCTCATATCTGAATCGTAAAAGATGTTCTTTACATCTAGGTGTAGGGGCTCAGCTATGGCTCCCTTTTCCTTGGTCCTGTCTAGGACAGCTACCCTCTTCACAGTCTTGGGTAATACTTCAAAGAAATGCTCAGCGGAGAAAGGTCTGTATAGGTGAACCTTCATGAGTCCAACCTTCTCTCCCTTAGCCATTAAGTAATCAACAGTTTCCTCTACGGTTTCTGTAACTGAACCCATAGCGACTATTATGTTTTCTGCTTCTGGGTGACCGTAATAGTTAAATGGCTTATAGTCCCTACCAGTTAATTTGCTAATTTTATTCATATAATCAACAGTAATGCCTACTATTTTATCGTAGAATGGATTAGCAGCTTCTGCAGCTTGGAAATATATATCTGGATTTTGTGCTGTACCCTTTGTATATGGCCTTTCAGGATTTAAGGCCCTGAGCCTAAATTCATTGAGGGCATCTTGGTCTATTAGCTTTGCTAAATCATCATAATCCAAAACTTCAATCTTTTGTATTTCATGGCTTGTTCTGAAGCCGTCAAAGAAATGTAGGAATGGCACTCTTCCCTTAATTGCAGAAAGATGGGCTACCCCTGCCAAATCCATGGCTTCCTGGACTGAACCCGAGGCCAAAAGAGCAAATCCTGTCTGCCTAGTTGCCATGACGTCCTGATGGTCTCCGAAGATACTCAAGGCGTGTCCAGCTATCGCCCTAGCTGTTACATGAAATACGGCCGGAAGTAGTTCCCCTGCCATTTTATACATATTTGGAACCATAAGTAATAAACCTTGGGAAGCTGTGAAAGTAGTAGTCAATGCACCTGCAGATAAAGAACCGTGGACTGCTCCAGCTGCTCCTGCCTCTGACTGCATTTCAGTAACCAATACTTCTTGCCCAAATATATTTTTTCTGCCGTTAGCAGACCATTCGTCTACCAACTCTGCCATTGTTGAAGATGGTGTAATAGGATAAATTGCAGCGACGTCTGTAAATGCATACGCCACATGGGCTGCAGCTGTATTCCCATCCATGGTCTTCATTACCTTACCCATAAAAAAACCTCCTTATATTTTATTGTTTGTAAAAAATATCACATTCTACAAACTAAAACCTATGAAATTTCATGTACTACCTTACTTAAGTATATGAAATTTAATGGTAAAAGTCAAACTATATAGTCAATAAACTGGCAAATATTCTGCCTGTAATTTATCAATATTTAGATAGACTTTCCTGTCTTTTATTTTCCCTACTGGCTTGTTTGTCTAGGAATGATTGCAGCGGCTATGATATAAGCTATAAGCCCTAGGAAGCCCCCCGTGGGTATAGACAGCAAGACCCATGCCAGCCTGATTAGGGTGGAGTCAATTCCCAAATATTCTCCTATTCCCCCGCATACACCTGATATCTTTTTATCAGTATCCGATAAAAATAGTCTTTTCATTATATTTCCCCCTTTTTATTGTTAAAATATTCATACAACTTCTCCGCTGCCGGCCGGTTCATTGTCTTTACATCTGCTAATTCTTCGACTGTGGCTTTCTTTATCCTATCAATGCTTTGAAAGTGTTTCAGTAGTTCCATTTTTCTCTTCTTCCCAATTCCCTCAATATTATCCAGTTCAGACCTAAACATGGTTTTTGATCTAAGGGACCTATGGTATGAAATTGCAAACCTATGGGCCTCCTCCTGAATCCTATAGATCATCCTAAATCCTAGGGAGTCCTCAGCTAGCCTTATTTCCTTATTATCATATATAATTCCCCTAGTCTTGTGATAACCGTCCTTTACCAAGCCACACACTGGTATGTCAATCTTCAAATCGTATAGGACCCTAAGGGCTACATTTACCTGTCCCTTGCCCCCATCTACCATGACAAGGTCGGGAAAATTGGAAAAGCCCTTTAGCTCTATTTTATTTTCCTTCATATATTCCCTTTCCTCGAGTCCACGGGCAAACCTCCTACGGAATACCTCCTCCATACTACCATAGTCGTCAGGGCTGGTTCTGGTCTTGATTTTAAACCGCCTATAATCGGATTTTTTAGCTTCTCCTCTTTCAAATACGACCATGGACCCTACAGGTTCTATACCACTAATATTAGATATATCGTAAGCCTCTATCCTATTTAGGTCCCTATCAATCCCCATCAATTCCTGCAATTCTTCTAGGGCCCTCTTATTTTCTCTAGCCTTCTTCAAGAACCTATCCCCATATTGATTTATCATGTCTAGGGCGTTTTTCCTTACCATTTCAACTAGGGCCAATTTCTCACCCCGCTTTGGAACTAGTATATTTACACCCCTTCCCCTCATATGGCTTAGCCATTTTGTCATGGACTCCAAATCTTCCATATCTTCTTCTATAATTATTTCCTTTGGTATATAGGCAGCTCCTATATAGAATTGTTTGAGGAAGGATGATAGGATAACTGACCTATCCTCATCGTAACCGTCCTCCAAGAAAAAGTGCTCTCTGCCAAGAATTTTTCCATCCCTAATGAAAAATACCTGTACGCAAACCTCTTCAATTCCCTTGGCCATGGCAATTACATCCTGATCTATTAAATGGGTCGTGGAAACTACTTTTTGTTCTTCTAATAGTAGTTTTAAAGAGCTTAGTTGATCCCTATATCTTGCAGCCATTTCAAAGTCCAAATTCTCAGATGCCTCTTTCATCTTGTTCTCTACCATGTGGACTAACTTGTCTTCCTTCCCCGATAGAAAGGAGATTATTTCTTCAATCATCTCCATATATTTCCCCTCATCCACATTTCCTTGGCAGGGCCCTAGGCATCTGCCAATATAGTAGTTTAGACAGGGTCTGGTTTTTCCCATATCTCTTTCCAGATTCTTGTTGCAGGTCCTCAATGGATAGAGGCTTCTAATTACCTCTAGGGCATCATTGACTGCATATACACTGGGATAGGGGCCAAAATATCTTGCTCCATCCTTTAGCATCTGCCTTGTCTTGATGAGTCTGGGAAACTTTTCATTGGTAGTGACCTTTATATAAGGATACTGTTTGTCATCTCTCAAGAGGATATTGTATCTAGGTTTATGCTTCTTAATCAGGTTGGCCTCCAGTATCAGGGCTTCTACCTCATTATTTACAATTATATACTCAAATTCAGAGATGTTTTTTACCATTGCATTTACCTTGGGAGGGTTATTCTTACTTGATTGAAAATATTGCCTTACCCTTTTCCTTAATGAAATGGATTTTCCAACGTAAATTATCTCTTCACTCTTATCTTTCATTATATATACCCCCGGTTTGTCGGGGAGCTTTTTTAATTCTTCTTGAATATTGAACACCTAATCACCCTTTTATCTATATGTATATTATATTATATCAAATTAATTGCTTTTAAGCCTTAAAAAATGTCAGGGATACTAGCTCCCTGACATCCTATACCTATATGCTTCTGGTTTCGTTTTTTAACCAAGCTCTTTCATCGTTCTCTAAGTAGGCTGATAGCCTTTCATAGACAGCCTTATGGTAATCATTTAGCCATTTTCTCTCCCCTTGGGATAGTAGTTCTACATCTACAGCCTCTAGGTCTATGGGCACAAAGGATAGGGTCTCAAAGCTCATAAATTGATCCAAATCTGTTTTAATGTCCTTTGCTACTACCACTATGTTTTCTATCCTGATGCCGTGACTGCCTTCCCTATATACGCCCGGCTCTATACTGACAACCATTCCCTCTTCTAGGACAACTGAATTGGCTGCTGTCGATATCCTATGGGGTCCCTCATGGACATTTAGAAGATAACCTACCCCATGTCCTGTACCAGACTTATAGTCTATCCCCTCTTGCCAAAGGGGATACCTAGCTAATACGTCCAGACTATGGCCTGTTGCCCCATATAAAAACCTAGCACTGCTTAAATTTATATGGCCCTTTAGGGCAAGGGTAAAATCCCTTCTCTCTTCATCTGTAATTGGGCCCATGACTACAGTTCTAGTAATATCGGTTGTACCATCAAAGTATTGGCCACCAGAATCTACTAGGTATAGGCCTTCATTCCTAATCTCTGCATTGGAGTTTTCATCTGCAGAATAATGCATCATGGCAGCATTGCCACCATAGGCTGAGATGGTCCCAAAGCTTGGCTCTATAAATCCCTCTTGTTCCTTTCTCAATTCAAGCAATTTTTCCCCAGCAGATATTTCTGTTATTTTTAACTTGCCCATATTTTTATCCAACCAATATAGAAACTTAACCAGGGCTACTCCGTCCTTGATATAGGCATTTTTTTGATTTTCAATTTCCCTGGAGTTTTTTATGGCCTTTAAATTTGTGGTTATATCCATACGGTCTATTATCTTGCACTTGTCTGGTATGGCCCTATAGAGCCATCTATTTATCCTGTTTTTATCCAGGAATACCCTTGAGTTTCCCTCTACAGATTTTATATATTCGATTATCTCCTCATATTCCTTGATTTCTACGCCATTTTCTCTTAAGTGATTTTCTACTCTAGGCTTTACCTTGTCCTTATCTATAAATAAGAGGGCCTTTTCCTTGGAAATAAGTCCATAGGATATGAGCACGGGATTATTTTCTATATCCTTGCCCCTGATATTGTAAAGCCATGCTATATCGTCAAGGCTGGCCAGCACAAGATAATCTGCATTGGATTCCTCCATCTTCTCCCTAACCTCTGCAAGTTTTTCACCTGTAGTCTTTCCTGTATATTTGATTTCATGAACAAATGCCTCTTCTTTTGACAGGGGTGGCCTATCCTGCCATAGCTGACCTACTAGGTCGTATTGGTCTACAAAAACAATGTCCTTGTCCTCAAGCACATTTTCTAATTTCTCCACTAGCTTCTGTGCAAATACCCTTCCGTCAAATCCCAATGAATCGCCCTTCTTCAAATTTTCCTTTAGCCATTGGCTATAGCTAGGATAACCTGGAATACCCATTTTAAATAGCTGGTACTCACTAGACTCCAGCTCTTTTTCGGCCTGGATAAAGTACCTTCCATCTGTCCACAGTATTGCCTTGTCTTCAGTGATTACAACTGTACCAGCAGAACCTGTAAATCCAGAGATCCAGACCCTTGTCTTATAATGGTCTGCTATATATTCAGATTGATGGGGGTCTGACGTGTTTACTATATATGCGCTTATTCCCTTTTCCTTCATCAGTTGCCTTAGATTTTTTAGCCGTTCGTTAATATTCATGTCCTTCACTACCCTTCCCTATTATTTTCAACTAAGCCTATTATACTATATTTTAATTAGGGTGTCGAAAGTAAAATATAGAAGCAAAATTTAATACTTAAGTCCATTTAATTGAGGACCCAGTTTTGCTATGATAAGATATAAGGTGATTCTTTGGGCTCGATTCAAGATATTACTTATAAATTATCAATGCTCATGGGGGTGAAAAATTTGATAATAATATTCTTTAGTTCGTTGACAGGTGACGAAAAAGATTTTATTAATAAGATCTTTTCAAAGATGAATGTTAAGATGTATAACATTTCATTTGATATATTAAAAAATAAATTTGATGCAGAAGAGGCTGTAGCACAAACATTTATAAAAATCATGGAGAATTTAGAAAAAATATCTAATTTACCACGTCCCCAAATAGAGCCCTATTGCGTTGTAATATTGAAGAATGAAACAATGAATATTATAAGAAAACGCAAGAAATCTATATTTGTAGAGGATTTAAACTATTTGGACCGTGACCAATCAGATTACAATCTTGAAGAAGATTATTTAAAAACGGTAAATAAAGAGCAATTGATTTCCTATATTAATAGACTTTCAGATTTTGAAAAGTTTTTTATTCATCTACGTTTCGTCAATGAAATGAAATATAAAGATATTTCAGAGCTATTAGAAATTAGTGAAGAAGCTGCAAAGAAACGTAGTCAACGTATTTTAAAGAAACTGCAATCATATTATAAAGAAGGTGATTTGAGTGTCAAGAATGGCTGATAGCACTTTGAAGGAAGCTTTTCAATTATCTTTACAAGACGAGTTGGAAAAAATGATTAAATTAAACATTAATAGTATTAAATATCAATCCTTATCTGATAAAGAAACTTTTCAATTAGCTATAAAAATAGGATTATTACCATTAGAGTATCGTAGTATTCTTTTCTTTCGATACTGTTTCAATAATACTCCTTCTGAAACAAATAGCTTATTAGATATAGAAAATTCCATAGGTAAATTACGATATGTACAAAAAATGCTATCTCTTTTTATGGGTCTTGAAAATTCTTTTATTGATTATAGCTCTATGAAAAAAGCTTGTGAAATTGCTCTTATGAAAGATACAAAGGATTATAATAATATTAAGCTATTACACAAACCTATATATTCCAAGACCTTCCGGCAAAAACTCAGGGATCTCAATATTAAGCAAGATTTCAATAAGATATTCCTATCGGTGGTTAAAAAAGTGGCTATCTTTATGCTTATAGTTTTCTTAAGTTTCTCTGCTGTTTTAGCAGTTAATGCGGAAGCTCGTGAAAAGGTTTTTGATTGGATAATTGAGAGGTTTCCAAAGTTTAGTATATTTATATCTAAAGACTTAGAAAATGATGACAAGTCGATTGAATTAACATCATTAACAATAAATTATATACCTGCAGGATTTGAGTTGGTAGATATTCACGAAGGGCGAAAAATGCTGATTTATAACTATTTAGGAGAAAATGATCAAGAGTTTTATATAAAATTACTTGCTTCAACTAATAAGAGCAAATCATATTATGATACTGAAAATGTTGAAATAGAAGAAATTATTTTTAAGAGCCTTCAGGCATATACATGGCAAACTGATAAATTAACCTATTTAATATGGTACCAAGACGGTATTGAATACCATGTTATAGGAAATCTAAATAAAGATGAAATTCTAAAAGTTGCAGAAAACATTTTAAAATAATTCAAAAAATATGTCCCTTTTCTTTTACTTGTGCGTTATATAAGTAAGAACCTAAAAACATAAAGGAAAATTCCATGAAAAAATATGTATCTTTTATTTTATGTATTACGCGGTTTTGGTGATGCTGATCCAGACTCATTGGGATTGTCATATAAGGCTGATATTTATTCACATAAAGATGGACCGTATTTTGGAACTATCTATAGAAAATTTGATACCACTTGGTATTCTAGAACAAGTTATCAAGAAAGCACAACAGGAACAGTTACTTATAGAGTAACAGAATACTACTAAACAGAATAGTAATATGGAAAAAGGCGATGAATTTGTTATGAATAATAGAACGGATAAAAAAATTATAAATGAAATTGAAGAGAATATTGAAGAGAACAAAAATTCTTTTAATGATATAAAGATATTTTTAAAACTACTTTTGGTTTCTCAACTATTTATGTTATATTTATCTGGTAGACAGATGTTTTTTGAAAATATTGATTGTTCACCAGCAGTAGCAGGAATAAATACAATACTGCTAATTATAACAATCCATCATATAAGAAAGTTTAAAACAGGTAAAAAATAGCATTATACAACTTAAGCAAATACACTATATTATTTAAAATTTGCAGTTAGGGTTAATCATACCACAATCTATAGACAAAGATAATAGTACTACTAGTAAGAGAGAAACACTGAAAAACTTCTATTGATAATAATAAAAAAATTAACATAAAAAAATTTTATTTTATAGGAGGGGAAATTGTGCCAAAAAAACAAAACTTATTGCTCCTTGCTTTCAAAGGAGCTATTTACATCTACTTACCTGTGATACTATTACTCTATATAATTTATAGTTTTATTCCCGGGAGAGATTTAGTCTTAGGCTGGGAGAGAATATTGATTTATTCTGCAATCATTGGTCTTTGGACTATAAACAATTATAAGTCCAAGGCAATTGAAACAGATTTTGATAATATAAATGACATAAAACAATCTATAACGAATAAGAGATGGAAGATTATTGAGCAAAAAGAGGATTCTTTGCTAATAAAACCAACATTTGACTTTCCATTTAGGTTATTTATTGATAGTAGTGTAATGATTAAATATTCTAAGGAAGGTATACTCATTGAAGGACCCTGGTATTATGTTAATAACCTAACTAAGGATATAAAAGGCATAGGCAATATCTGGACAAAGAAAAGTACAGAACTAATAGGGCTTTTCCTGATTATTCTCCTAGTATCGCTTCCTGTTTTAAGAGATTTGGGCTTGTTTTGGGAAGTCAATAAAATCCGTCATAATAACCATATAAAAAACGTAGAAGTAATTGATATTGCACCTGATAGGGTAATTGGTAACAGTGTAGTAAATACAAATAATTATGGGTTTGCTGTAGAAAATGATGATTATATATTCTATATAGATGATGAACTTAGTCTCGTAAGAGTAGACAAGGATTTTCAGAATAAAAAACTATTAATAGAAATGCCAAGTAGGAGTATAATGAGGCTTAATATCGCAGGAGATTGGATTTATTATAGTAGCGGGGAAACCCTAAATAGGATATCCTTTGATGGAAGTAGCAATGAAACAATATATAAGCTAGGTTATCTCCTAAATATTTATATGAAGGATAATTGGATTTATTTTATCAACTTTTCCGATAACTCTAATGTCTATAAAATGGATTTAAACGGTGGTAATCTCGAGAGATTTTTAATGGTTAATTCCTCTGATATTGCAATTTATGGCGATAGGATGATATTTAGCCATCTAAAGGATGAAAAGCCTTATGTGGAAAGTATAGGCCTTGATGGAAGTGATAGAAGACTAGAATTTGAAGATATAGCCGAAAGCCTGGTTATCTATGGGGATTACTATTATTATATTGGTGAAAACTACAGATTGTATAGAAGAACCATGGATAAGAGCACAAAGCCTCAAATTTTAGTAGATAGTGAGGTGTCATCTTATACAATTGCTGGAAATGAGATATTTTACTCACTACATTCCAGTGATGTAGGCTATCCAGGAAAAGGGCTTTACAAGATAGGACTAGATGGAAGGGAAAATGTCCAAATAACAAATATGGAGAAGGTTCAAGGATTTGCCAAGGTAGGCAATTGGTTATTGTTTCACTCTTTAGACGGCCAACACTTACCAAGACTTAATAGGATGGATTTAGTGACACCAAATCCCTAGGCTTATGGTGCTAGGTCTTGAGGTGATAAATATTGGGCAATCGAAGAGATCGCCCAATCACCTATTTTCCCAAATTTACTGCTCTTATATATTTCTAAGCTTTCTAAGCATGATTTTTTGCTCTACGGATGCTACAAGCCTTCTCGTATAGGCAACTGTATCTGGATTTACACTCATGCTGTCAATTCCTTCCTCCACCAAGAATTCTGCAAACTCTGGGTATTGTGACGGCCCTTGCCCACAGATTGATATGGTTTTCCCATACTTATGTGCTGCCCTGATTAGGATTGCTATGGCCCTTTTAACTGCCTCATTCCTTTCGTCAAAGTAACCCATATTGTTGAGAATTCCTGAATCTCTGTCAGCTCCCATGACAAGCTGGGTCAGGTCATTGCTTCCAATACTAAATCCATCTACCATCTGGGCAAATTCCTCTGCTTCAAATACAATGGAGGGAACTTCTGCCATTATCCATATCTTCATATTTTTACCTTGCTCTAGGCCTTCTTCTGCCATTATTTCCTTTACCCTCTTTAGTTCCCATGTGGTCCTTACAAAGGGGAGCATGGCATATACGTTATCTAATCCGAACTCATCTCTTACCTTCCTAAGGGCCCTGCATTCCAGCCTAAAGCCCTCCTCATATTCTGCTGATATATATCTGGATACACCTCTCCAGCCAATCATTGGATTTGCCTCGATTGGTTCCACCTCATCTCCACCCTTGAGCCCTCTAAACTCATTGGTTCTAAAGTCTGATAATCTGACTACTACAGGTCTTGGGTGTATCTCACCAGCTACCATCTGGATGCCTTCTGCCATTTTATCTATCAGCAATTGTCCTTGCCCTGTTTTCACTAGGTACATTGGGTGAGCACCTATCATATTGGTAAATATAAATTCAGTCCTCATTAGTCCAATTCCATCTAGTGGCAGGTGTTTATATCTTTTCATAAGAGAAGGTTCGCCCAAGTTCATATATATTTTAGTGGCTGTAACTGGTGCAAGTTGGTGGAGCATAGCCTCACTAAAACCAGTATTCAGTCCTCCGCTTATATCCTCTTTTTCATCCTTTTCCTCTTCCAGTACAAGGCCTTCATATACTACCCCCCTACTGGCATCTACTGTCACTTCCAGCCCTTCTACCAAGACTTCACTGGCATTTTTAGCCCCTACTATACAGGGTATGCCCAGCTCCCTAGATACTATGGCTGCATGGCAGGTCCTGCCGCCGTCGTCTGTCACCACTGCCGCTGCCTTTCTCATGGCTGGCACCATATCTGGGTTTGTCATCACTGTTACTAGGATATCACCATCTTCAACCCTGCCTATCTCGGATATGTCCCTTATATTCCTGACCCTTCCTCTTCCTATGCCAGGGGAAGCCGGAAGCCCCTTTACCAGCATCTTTAGTTCCTTGCTTTCCTTTACTTCTCCCATTTTCACATCTCCCTTTAATGTAGTAATTGGCCTTGACTGCAATATATATAACTTTTCTGTATCCCTGTCAAATCCCCACTCAATATCCTGATGGCTACCATACATCTCTTCAATTTTGAGTCCATAGTCAACTAGGGTCGTTATTTCTTCCCCTGTCAGGCACTCTTTCTCAACGCTTTGGCTGCCTAGATAATCAGATACCTTGACCTCCATAGTCCCGACTCCGTCTTCCTTTTTAACTATCATGACCTTTTTTTCTGCTATATGTTTCTCGATTAGTTGACCAGTTTTCTTGTCCATCAGGTATTCGTCTGGGGTGACAATTCCGGATACAACGGCCTCACCTAGGCCCCAACTGGCATTAATCATTATCTCATCCTTATTGTTGTTAATTGGGTTGGCAGTAAACATGACACCTGACTTGCCGCTGTTGACCATCTTTTGTATGACTACAGACAATGATACGTCGAAGTGGTTAAAGTCCTGCTTTACCCTATAGTATATGGCCCTAGCTGTCCACAGTGAGGCCCAACATTTCCTAACATGGCTTACTAGTTCTTCTTCACCGCTTATATGCAAGTAGGTATCCTGTTGACCTGCGAACGATGCCTCTGGTAAATCTTCGGCTGTGGCTGACGATCTGACTGCAACCTGTGGATTTTCTAATTTTAGGGATTTGCCAAAGTCTTCATAGGCCCTCAATATTTCATTTCTCAAATCTGCTGGGATTTCCCCCTCCCTGATCCTATCCTGTATAGCCTTGCTTACATCCTGTAGCATTTGAGAATCTTCTTCGTCCAATTCATTCATCAATTCCTTGATTACCTCGTCTAGCTCAGCATAGTTTACAAAATGATTATAGGCTTCGGCTGTAATAGAAAATCCCGGCGGTACATCTAACCCCCTCTGGGTCAATTCCCCCAGATTTGCACCCTTTCCTCCTACGATTGCTATGTCATTTTTGTTAATTTCATCAAATCGCTTAATATACTTGTATTCACTCATTAGTATAGCTCCCTTCGATTATTATAATATATATTATAGCACATAGTATTTAATGTGCTATACTTATCTTTAAAAAAACCCAATAATTATATTAATTATTTGTAATATTGCTAATCTTATCCAAAATGCAAATAAAAAAATCCCACTATGGAGATTTTTTACATGTAGTTTATTTTAGATGAGTTTTGCTTCTCTGCGGAGCTCTACTATGGATTTAATTGAAATATTTTCCCTAGGGATGGCTAGGGAATCAATTATATGGTCTAGGTCTTCTTCCTTTTCTACCTCAATTTCCATGTATGGATAGGGGTAGGTATCCTTATCCCACCTATCTAGGTCAAACCTAGTCTTGCCCAAGATATAGGATATTCTTTCCTTTTCTCCCCTCTCCTTGACCACATAACCCAGAGATTTGAGAATTTCAAGCATGGCAATCTTATCGGATATGTCTGTGTTTACTTCTATGTTTTCCCTAATCCCCTCCCTCTTAATGTTCTTTTTCAGGGTTAGGGTCGTGGCCTTTTCCCCACTGGGCTCAAATCTAGTTTCCCTAATACGCATATAGGCATCTAAACTATTCTCTATATGGTTTTCTTCTGAATCAATCAGGGTATTTATCTGATACTCTTTTCCCAAATAGCTTGCCCCTAGCTTCCTTATCCTATCTTCCATTTCCTCTATATCTATATTTAGTATCTTTACCTCTAATTCTTTTGCCATAATTAATTCATCTCCCCATAGGCTGCCTGATCTACTACTAGGGTGACATCTGGGTGGAGTAGCAAAAAGGAGGCTGGCAGCATGGTGTTTATCCTTCTAGTCTTGAGCAACTGCCCTATGATGGGGGCCTTCTTTTCTCCACTGGCCAAGAGGATAATCTTTCTTGCCTTCAATATAGTCCCTATTCCCATGGAAATTGCAGTCTTGGGTACCTGGTCCATGGAGTTAAAAAATCTGGAGTTGGCTTTGATTGTATCCTCAGTCAATTCCACTATATTAGTTTCCAAGGCTAGGGACTCATCAGGTTCATTGAAGGCTATATGTCCATTTTCACCTATGCCCAGTATTTGAATATCTATTCCCCCTTCTTGGGATATGGACTTGTCATAGGCTCTACAATATTCTTCCAAGTCTTCTGCTTGTCCGTCGGGGATATGGGTGTTTTCCAGGGGAATATTTATGTCCTTAAATAGTTCTTCATTCATGAAATAGCCATAGCTATTTGGGTCTTCCTTTGGCAAACCAATATATTCATCTAAATTAAATGTTCTTACATTGGAGAAATCCAATTGCCCTTGCCTATATTGTTTTTTTAGCTCTCCATATAGGCCCACTGGCGTGCTTCCAGTTGCCAGACCTAGAACTATCTTGGGATTTGCCCTTATGGCGTCTGCCAATATTGCTGCCGCTGTTTTGCTCATGGCTTGATAATCCTTTTCTACTACAATTTTCATATTCATCACCCTATCTTATTTTTTTTGGTGTAAAGTCTATATAGTCACTGGCTACACAGTGAAATTCAATGCCTTCGATTAGTCCTTCGGATATATGTTTGTGACCCTCTGCATGAAGATGTCCATATATACATATATCTACCTGGTACTCTTTCATTAGTTCCACGAATTCATTTGGGCTAAAGTCCATGTTAAAAGGGGGATAGTGGAGCATGACGATTTTGCTCGACAGCTCCCCCTCTAGGGAGTTGAGGGAGAGCCTAAGCCTATTCAGCTCCCTCTTGAATATTTTAATGTTTTGCTTGTCTATATTGTCAAATTCTATAGACGACCAGCCTCTACTTCCAGCTATGCCTATATTATTATATATGAAACTATTGTTTTGTAAGAAATCAATGGTCTCTAATTCTAGATTATTTAACTTCTTTAGGCTATTCCACCAATAATCGTGATTTCCCTTTGAGATAATTTTTCTTCCCGGGAGTCTATCCAATTCTAATAAATCCTTGTGGGCCATTTCAGTCTTTAAGGCCCAGGATATATCCCCAGGTAACAAAACTAGATCCTCATCTTTTACTAGTTCAAGCCAATTACTTATTATCCTCTCCTGATGATTTATCCAATTGTCACCAAATATGTCCATTGGCTTTTCGCCGCTGCTGTCAAAATGTAAGTCTCCTATTGCATATATCAAGTTACCACCTCATTGGCCAATTCTCGATTAACCCATATTTATGCTAAATTAATCAGCTTGTATTCAGCCTTTTTCTTCTTCATTATTTCTTCTTCCCTCTTGTGGCATGTAAATAGTATGATTTGCCTCTTTTTCCCTTCTTCTATTAAAAAGTCCATTATATTGCCCAGCCTAGTGTCATCGTATTGGAGAAATGAATCGTCTAGTATAAGGGGGAGATTATGGCCATACATGGAGTCAATTATGCTGTATCTAAGGGAAAAGTATAATTGGTCTATGGTTCCTCCACTGAGGTCCTCTAATTTAACCAGCTCCCCTGTCTCCGGGTTTTCCACCCTTATATTTAGGGCTTCGTCAGCCCTTATCTTGCTGTATTTTCCCCTGGTGATTTTTTGAATTAAATCCCCCATCCGCCTGTTTATTTTTGGGGCAAATTCGCTGTGTATTTCCTTAGATAGGTCTCCTATGATCTTGGCTGCCAGTTCTAGGGCCATGAGTTCCCCTTCCATCTCCTGCCTATCTTCTTCTCTCCTATCCAGCTCTTCTTCAGCCTCGACCAGTTTTTCTATGTCCTTTACTAGGAGCTTTATTTTTTCAACCAGGCCAGCTAAGTCCTTTTCATATTGGATAATTCTATCTTCCATATCAGAAATTTTGCCCATCAGCTCTTCCTTGTCTACATCCTCTAGGCCCTTATCTAAGTCTAGACCCTCTAATTCCTGCCTTAAATCTTCTAAGGTCCTAGCTGCTAGTAGGCTATTGAGTTTCTCCTCCTTGTGCCCCATCTCAATTATGTTTTTCTCATATAGGGTCTTTTTCTCCAGACCCAGTCTAAATTCGTCAAGGTTTTCTACCCTATTGGAACCCAGGATGCCTACCAACTTATTTTTATTCTCCTGCCATTTGCCCTTTTCACGGGATACCTTTTCTTCTATTACCGACCTTTTCAATTCCAGTTCCTCATATTTTCTCTTGTGCTCAAGCAATCGGTCATATTCTCTTTGGAGGCCATCTAGGAGCCTTTTAAATTCCAGTTTTCCGCTTACTCCATTTTTTTCTAATATATTTGCCTGTTCTGTTTCAATTTCCCTAATCCGATTTTTTCTCTCCTCTTCTTTTTCTTCTAGGGCGGAAATTTCTTCCTCTAACCCTCTTAGTATCTTTTTCTCTCCCCCATACTTAAGCATATTATAAATCCCCAGCAGGGCAAATCCCAAGGTCAAAGCAAGCATAGGGAGGTATTTGCCTTGGCTAGCCAAGCCTTTAATTGTCAGGGTCAGGGAAAATATGAGTAGGAATACCGACAGGAATTGAATATTTTTAAATTTCTTTGATCTTTCCCTACTCCCAGATTGATCCTTTTTGAGAAAGTCTAGCTTATTTCCCTCCCCACTATAGATAATAGAGTTTTTTTCCTCCTCTAACTCCTCATAGACATTATAGTCCATATTTATAAATCCCTCACTGGCCGTTTCCAAGTTAGCCTGATTCTCATGGAGGATCTCCAGTTTAACTAGGGTATCAGCTAATTCGTCTTCTCCATATTTCATATTTCCTTCTAGGATCTTTATATCATTGCTAAGGTCCAGGGCCTGCCCATACTCGTCTTGGCATAGGTGCCTAAAGGAAGATAGCTCTTCATTGACTTTTTTTAAATCTTCAATTTCCCTGGAAAGGAGGCTTGCCTTTTCTAGCTTTTTCATTTTTTCTAGCCTCCCTATATCCTGCAGGATCTCATTTAGTTCAGCTAATTTATTCCTTTCATCCCTGATATTTTCTTCCAAGCTGTCTTTTTGAGCTAGCTGCTGCTCATAGTCTTCCTTCTCAGCTAGGAGTCTATCTCTTTCACCCTCAAGCCTTTCTATTTCTTTAATATTTCTAGCATAGGGTTTAGTAGGAGCTCTTTCAGTTCCTATTTCGGCCATCTTGGACCCCAATCCTGCTATGGCCTTGTCTATGGAAATACCTTCGTCAAGGGAGCTGGACAAGTTTGTAATCTTTTCCCTTAAATCCGTTGCCAAATCCCCTTCTGTCTTCATTGACAGTTGCTTGATAAATACGGTATTGGAAAATTCCCTGGTATTAAGTCCAAAAAAATGAATGCCTGGTTGGGGGACTTTGATACTTTTTCCTGTATCTATGTCCTTGATAATATCCTGCCCTGTATTTTCATCTATGATTCTGGTAGTTCCCTTCCCCTTGCTAAAATCCCTCTCTATCCTGTACTCCTTGTCTTCATGGATAAATCTTAAAATACCTGCATACCTACTTTTGTCCCAAGGCCTATACCTATCATATTCTCCCGTAAATGTGCTTTTCCTCGCATCTGGCTTCAAAAAACCATAAAAGATACCGTGAATAAAACTATGTAGGGTTGACTTCCCTGCCTCATTTTCTCCATATATAAGGTTAATCCCCTCATCAAGTGGCAGCTCCTTGTCCTTGAATTTTCCAAAACCGATTAGCTTAAGTTCCTTGATTATCACCTATTATCCCCCCTTAGGAGCTCTTCTAAGCCTAGGTAGAGGGCTCTCTTTGTTATTGGGTTGTCTAGGTCCTTCTCCCTCATGGCCTGAATAAAATGCTGTATAATATTACCCTCGTGCTCCATTTCTAATTCCTGCAAATCGTAGTCCCATCTAGTCCTATCAATGATCTCTATATGATAAAAACTATCTTCTAAATCTCTTTTTAAATTTTTAATATCTATGCCTCTTTGAATATAGCCCCCTAGATTAACTCTGAAAAAGTCAACCTCTTTGTTTCCCAAGTTTATGGCCTTGACTAGTTTGACAATGTCTGGGTAGCCCATGTCTTCTTCTAGTTCAAGCTCACTTTCTATGAATTTCCTTTTACTAAAGGGAAGGAACTCTACTCTTGTCTCTTTATTTTCAATGTAGCCTTGGATTATTCCCCTCTCTTCCTTTTCGCCAAAGTTTAAGGGCTCGGGACAACCGCAATAGGCAATTTTTTGAGAAAATATTTGTGGCTTGTGAATATGCCCTAGGCCTATATAGTCCATATTCAAACTATTGAGTTCTCTCATATTTAAGGGAAGGTAGTCCGAATCTGCTGCCAAATCTCCATGTAGAAGGAGAATATTGTTTTTTGATTGGTCTACTTGTTCCCCAAGTCCCTCCAATAATTTCTTGTCCCTAAGGATTCCACTATCCCAGCTATAGCCGTAGATAACTGTATTTAGATGGGGAAATTCCTTCCTCTCTATGACTCCTGGCCCAAAGATATGGACATTTTCAGGCCACTCCACCTTACTATATAGGGAGTTCCTACCCATATAGTCATGATTTCCCGCCGAAATTACTATATTTATCTTCTCTGCACCTTTGAAGCTATCCCTTATCCTGTTTATGTCAGCTATGGTAAAGTAGGCGGACTCAAACAGGTCTCCAGCTATGAGCAAAAAATCAAAACCATTCCTGTCGCCGTGGTCCACAATATTTTCAAAGGTAGTCCAAAGTTCTCTCCTCCTGTCCTTGGCCTTATCCCTATTAAAAGATACATTGTGAAACTTCAGCCCTAGGTGGAGGTCCCCAGTGTGAATAAAACTTACCATTTTCTCACCTCTTTTTATATTTGAATTATATCAAAAAAATCTGCAATAGAAAACCAGTCACATTGGACTGGTTAGTAATAATTTATGGGAAAAATCTCTAGCTCGCCCATGGCCTTCTTTATATCGCTCATTTGGATTTCATCTACATCATATTCCAGGGCGGTTACCATATTAAATGCCTGTCCCAGCCTTATATTCATCTCCAAATCGTAGCCCCTGTTGACTCCAAGGGCGAAACCTGCCACCATGCTGCTATGGTCATCATATTGGACCTTCTCCTTGAAATAGGGTATCTCAACCCTATATCCCCTATCCTGACCTAGAACCATACTTCCCTTTTCCTCCAAATCTATGACAAGATATTCTATACCCTTGTCCAGTAAAAACCTGCCTACCTTTATCATTTCATTTTCAAAGTGTAGCTCCAGCTTTAGGTGCTCTTCTAAGGAGCCTAAGCTGAGTATGGCCATATAGGGTGAGGCATCTAAACCTGAAAAACTAATTTGGTTTTTGACATCTAGGATAAATTTTTTATCCCTTCTATTTGCCAGAGAAATGAAGTCGTATAGGATTGTCTTGGAAATGCCAGCCATGGGTATAAAGTCAAGGCCGCATATGGGTCCAGACTTGTCTAATAGCCTCTCAAATAGGTCATACATGTTTATAAGCTCGTCCCTTGTTATTCTGGGGCTCTTTTCCATTATGACTGTATGCTCATTGTCCCTATCTACTAACCGTATAAGGGCCCTGGTCCTGTCCCTTATGGGAACAAACTCATGGGCTATTCTAGACTCCTGCAATTTACTATGGAGGAATTCTCCATATAATCCCCCCAAAAATCCCGTCATGAAGGAAGTTTCGCCAAAGATATTTAGCAGTTGGGAAACTAGGACACCATTTCCCCTGGGATAGTAGACTGACTTGTCAGCTTCAATTTTTTTACCTATCCCAATATTGTCTACTAGGTGTTTCATCTCCACAGCAGGGTTAAAATCAATAGATAGAATCATTATATCACCACCAAGTTTTTTTAGCAGTATCTACAGGGCTTTTTTATATATGGTTAAGACGTCGTCATAGTCAAGGGCTTTAAAGTTTCCGACCCTTCCCCCATTATGATCTATTACAGCCCTTGCCATCGTTTCAAGTTTTTCTTCTTCTATTCCTATTTCCCTTAGGGTCATGGGTATATCTAAGGACTTGAAGAATTCTCTGGTCCTCTCTATGGCCTCCTTGGCAATCTCCATGTCTCCAATATTTGGGTCTATATCCCACACGTTGATTCCATATTCTCGGAATTTGAATAGGGTGTTTTCGTCTAATACATGCTCCATCCAGTGGGGTGTCAATATGGCTAGGCTAATGCCATGGGTCACATCATAATGGGCCGATAGTTCGTGCTGTAGGGGGTGTACCGACCACTCCGAGTCCTTGCCATAGGCCAGTAAATTGTTTATGGCTAGGGGTGCCGCCCACATAAGGTTAGATCTGGCTTCGTAGTTGTCAGGTTCATCTATGGCTTGTCTTCCATATCTTATACAGGTCTTGAGTATGGCCTCTGCAACCTGTCCTGTAAATATGCCCCTCTTACATTGCTAAAGTATTCCTCAAATGTATGGCTCATAATATCGGCCACTCCAGAGGCAGTTTGATAGGTTGACACTGAATAGGTGAAGCTAGGATCTAATATGGAAAACTTAGGATACATTTCCCGATGACCAAGGCCATATTTCTGCTTGGTTTCTTCGTTTGTAATTACTGCTCCAGCATCCATTTCAGATCCCGTTGCCGCCAGCGTAAGGACAGTACCAATGGGTAAGAGTTTTTCTATCTTGGCCTTGCGGATTATTAGGTCCCAGGGGTCTCCCTGGTAATAGTAGGCTGCGGCTATGACCTTGCCAGTGTCTATGGAACTACCGCCCCCTACGGATAGGACAAAGTCAACCTTGTTTTCCCTGGCTATCCGAACCCCCTCTAGGACGGACCCCAGCTTTGGATTTGGTTCTATGCCTGAAAGCTCAAAATATGGTATTTGATTCCCTTCTAGCTCATCTATTACCTTGTCATATATTCCAGTTTTTTTAATGCTCCCACCACCATAGACCAAGAGTACCCTGCTGCCATATTTCTTGATTTCTTTTCCTAGGGATTTTATCTTCCCTTCTCCGAATAAAACCCTAGTGGGTATATTATAATTAAAACTTAACATATTATCAGCTCCTAGATAAGAATTTAAATACTCAAGCCAGTCAGTCTGCCTGAGTATGTCTTCTTATTATAATACCCAAAGAAACTTACTTTAAATTAAAATATAGCTTTTCATGGATTAAATTCCTTTCTACCAGACCGCTGTGGTAGAGGTGTTCCAAATGTGCCATGGCCTCACTGGCCGCAAACCATTTCTGTGCTAGGGGAAAGTCATTCCAATCTTTGGCCCTTATGCTCCATTTCATTTTTCTGGCTAAATCTCTTACAGTAGATTCCCCCTCACCCAAGATTTGGAGTATTTCATCTAACCTCTCCCTATGGTGGAGGACTAGTTCATTAATCCTTCTGGTATGGTCTCTGATTATATTCCTGTGGGCCGGAAAGAGATAATCAATTTCAAAAGAGTATATCTTTGCCAAATTGTTAAGGTAGACTGCAAGGATATTCTCATCTCCGCCCCAATAGGCGATATTTGGGGTAATACTATCTAATACGTGATCTCCAGCAAAAAATAGCTTATGGTTTCTTTCATACAATCCAACCTGTCCAGGAGTATGACCGTGGATATCTATTACCTCAAAAAAATATTTACCTACCTGTATCCCCTTGCCTTCCTTGACATAGGTAAAATCTACTGCTTGTCTCAGGCGATACTTAAAGCCAGGATGCTCAGAAATAGTGACCTTGTCCCTTGCTAAATCAAAGGATATTATCTCCTCTTCATACCTAGCCCAATGGGACTCTGAAGCCATGTAATTTATCAGTCTGCCATCTATTTCACCGGCATATATCCTTGCACCTGCCTCGTGAAAAATATGGGCCATGCCTGAGTGGTCCGAATGCAGGTGGGTAATAAATAGTTCTGTATCTCCTATGTCTATATTTAATTCCTCTAATCCTCTAAATAGGTCATCTATACACTCTTTTTGGTTAAATCCCGTATCTATAACTAGGGATTTTTCCTCTCCCCTTATGACATATACATTTAAAGATTTCAAGGGATTGTTTGGCAATGCCACATCAATTTTAAATATGTCGTCGTAAACTTTTCTTGTCATAATTCCACCTCGTTTTTTATATGTTAATTACATGATATTTATTTATCTAACCAATGTCAAATATAAAAACATTGACCGATTTTATCATAATTTGACGCATATTGATATATTTTATATTTTCGTTGATAATATGGGTATATAAGTGATATAATCAATAAAATAACAAAGCGAGGGGTAAGTATGAAAGATAAGGATAATTTTGGATTTAGGGAGCATTTTTTAGTAAGCCCGCTAGGCTCACATACTACAGGGGCAGTGAGATTGGGCAATATTGCAAGGGAATTACTGGACAGGGATTTTAACAGGGTAATCTTCTACTTGCAAAGTTTATTTAAGGAGACTGTAGATGAGTGTTATACGGATAAGGCTCTAGTAGCAGGTATATTGGGTATCTCCCCATCAGATGACATGGTCTTAAATTCCTTTGAAATAGCCAAAAATCAGGGAATAGATTTTGCCTTTAAGGACACAGATTTGGAATATCAGTACCCATGTTCAGTTAAAATAGTATTTGAATTTGAGGACACAGAAAACATTTACATAATTGGCTCATCACTTGGTGACGGAAATATTTTAATTACTGACATAAATGGAAACAAGGTCGAATTCAGCGGGAACTATCCCACAATTCTTGTAAAATATGCTGACAAAAAAGGAGTTATCTCCGAAATCACCACCATACTTGCAAAAAACGAGATTAACATCGCTAGCATGAAGGTCACGAGGGATAAGGATATTGCCACCATGATTGTAGAGACAGATTCCAATATTGAGGAGAATGTAGTCGAGTCCATAGGTAACTTAGAAGATATAATTTATATTAAGGGAATAGTACCTTTTTTAATCTAATCTAAGGAGGCAGGTACAGATGAAAAATTCATTTTACGACTTTATAAAACTAGAAACTGAAAAGGACTACTTACTGGGGTATAAAAATGACCTCCAAGATTATGTTGAAGAAGGAAAGTTTCGGGAACAATTAAGCTATTTTTTAAAAGGCAGAAGCTTTTCTGTCTTTTCTTTATTAGAATTATACTATGACCTGTTTAAAAAGTATAAAAACCAATCTCCACAGGATTGGTTAGTGGATATATTTAATTGGGCCAATAACAAGTCCTTTCCCCACAAGGGTGTGGAGGAATTCAATCCAAGTCTGTCCCCCCTATACAAATACTACTTGGAAAACTTAAAGCAACTACTATGCCAAGGAGAACTGATTGAGGACAACAATTTTATCAAAAGATATCCCATAAGTTTTTTGACCTCAGAAGAAGAACTGGACAAAAATATGGACAAGGAATACTTTGTCTTTAAGGACGTATTTTATGACGTATATATAAACGAACTAATGCACTTGGACATGGCAATTACCGGACACAATACCCTGGACCATGTAATAGGGGTCAACTACCTGTCTATGTATATTGCTAGGCAGCTCTACCAGTTGAAGCTGCCGGTAGATTTGGGCCTAGTAGCCGGAGCCAGTCTAGGCCACGACATTGGAAAGTATGGGGTCCTAGAAGAGGAAAAACACAGGGTCCCCTACCTACACTATTATTACACAGAGGAATGGTTCAAAAGGTTTGGCATGGCTAGGATTGGGCATATTGCGACCAATCATTCCACCTGGGATCTGGAGCTAGAAACCCTTCCCATTGAATCCCTCATACTTATATACGCAGATTTCAGGGTAAAAAACAGGCTGGTAAATGGAAATTACAATATGCATATATATAGCCTAGAAGAATCCTTCAATGTGATACTGGAAAAACTGGATAATGTAGACGAGGCAAAGGAAAACAGATATAAAAAGGTATACAAGAGACTAAAGGATTTTGAGGACTATATGATTTCCATGGGGGTAGACACCAGCCTAGAGGGTCAGCTAGAAAAGCTGCCTAAAAAACCCTATGAACTGATGAATAAAAAAGAAGTGATAGAGAGCCTAAAACATATATCTATTGAATATAATATCAACCTGATGTCTAAGCTAACTGACAATATTTCCTTCACTTCCATACTGGAGACTACTAGAGGTGAAATCAACTGGCGTAGACTTAGATTTTCCCTGCAAATTTTTGACGAATATTCTACCTACCTAACCCAAAATCAGAAAATTAAAACCCTCTACCTCCTATACGACCTACTTTATCATTCAGGTGAGGATATTAGGAAGGAAGCTGCTGAGCTCATTGGAAAATTAATTGCCCTCTTCGATGAGGAATATAGGAAGGAACTGCCCGAGTCTGTAAGGGAAAGCACAAGGGAGATAAGTTCCTGCAATTTACTGGACGATTTTTTGAACTTCCTCCTATTTCCGGACCATAAGATAGCCGATTCTCAAAGGGAATGGCTCTATAACCTAAAAAACACCATAAGGTCCTTATTTAGAAATTCATATAGGGATTATATCCCCAAGTATTTTGATGTCCTCAGCAAATACTACGACATATACCGTGAATTACCAACCATTGCACAATTCTATTTGTCACAAACCATAGACTATCTTCCAATAGAGGACCTAGATAAGGATAGGCTCCTAAAGCTCTTTACCTATACCCTAAATCAATTGGATTCCCCTAACCTTGAAGTTAGATTGACTACTCTGGACAGCATATCTCATATGCTCGACAAGATAGATGACGTAATATTTATTGCCTCAATTAGAAATTGGCTAATAACCCATCTAGATAATTCTTCAGACCCATCGGAAAACTATATTAAGTATATTATAGGGAAAAAAATCAACATATCCCCTAATTATTTTAGTGTCTTAGTAAAGAACTATGTGGAGGGAGATACGTCTGAAATTTTCTTACAGAATTTAAAGACTGCCACCCCCTGGGTCAACAAGAAAATAAATATAGACATTCTTTACGATCAGGTAATAGAAAATCCTGCTTCCAAGGGCCTTCACACCTCCATGCACCTGTGTAATATCCTTAAGGTCAGTGCTGTAGAGAGGGTGAGGAATTATGGGGGGGTTACCCTATTAAATATATTTCATCTCCTCTCTCCTGAGGAGAGAAATGACGTAGCTGTTGAACTCCTAAGGGCTTTGGAAATGGAAAGCTACCAATTTACTAAGTTTATACCAGATTACCTAGGCCAGCTACTCCTATATCTGCCCCCCAAGGAATTGGATGAAATCATAGATGATTTCAAGGACAAAATCAAGGTATCCAGTACAAGAGTTACATTTCTACTGCTCAACACCATAGCTGTCTCTGTGGAAAAATATATGACCTACAGAAAAAACTTCCCAGAAGACCCTAGGGTCAACGACGAGAGAATTAATAGGCTGCTGGGACTCTTGGCAATTGGTATGGCATCTTATAACCACGACATTAAAAGTGAATCCCTTAGACTTATATCCCTTATACTCTTTAAGTCCAACAGCCTGAGCCTGAAGGAAAAATACTATATATTCAGCAAGATTGAAAAGAAGATACTGACCCTGCTTGACCAAAATAACCTGGACGAATTCTTGTTTTATAACAATGTTTCGTCCCTGAACAATATTTATAAGTTTATATCGGATTATGAGTTTTACTATGGTGATTTTAAGCCCCATAGGGATGGCAAGATAGCCTTCTTCCCGGGCACATTTGACCCCTTCTCCCTTAGCCACAAGGAAATAGCTGTGGAGATAAGGGATATGGGCTTTGAAGTCTACCTAGCCGTAGACGAATTTTCATGGTCCAAGAGGACAGAACCCCATAACTTCAGGAGAAATATAATCAATATGAGTATCGCCGACGAAAAGGATATAAATCTTTTTCCCAAAAATATACCCATAAATATTGGCAATGATGGAGATTTAAGCTATCTCAGATCCCTTTTTTCAGATGAAGAGGTATATATTGTCGTAGGTTCAGATGTCATTATCAATGCCTCTGCCTACAAGGGCCAAGGGGCAATACTGGCCTTGCCCCATATAATATTTGAGAGGAAATCCAGTATTACAGAGGAATGTGATGAGGCCAAACTGGAGGCAAATATTGAAAATATAAGGTCTGAGGTCATCAGATTGACCTTGCCGCCTAGGTATGAGGATATTAGCTCAAGCCAAATAAGGGAAAACATAGACCTAAATAGGGATATTTCTCGCTATATGGATCCCCTAGCAGAGTCCTATATATACAATTATGACCTCTACCTCAGGGCACCACAATACAAGACCTTGCTCCAATCCAAGACATTGGAAGTGGACGTGGTAAGGAACCTAGACAAGGACACTACAGATGAAATCTATAAGAGCTTTGGCTCTAGAATAAATTACATTCATTTGCAATCTATCAGGGAAAAACTCAACTATAGGATATTACTCCTTCGAGATTCAGATACAAAAATACTACTGGGTTTTTCTAGCTTCTACTGGATAAGGCAAAATATGCTTTTTGAGGAGTTTAAGGATACCCAAATTACGGACTTCATCAGGACCAATGCCAAGGGAAGAACCGTCCTGGTATCTGGCCTTTGCGCCTTAAATGACAATGAAAGACTAATAGAAATAATACTAAATGAAACCCTATCCCTTTCTATAAATAGGGACTATAACTTTTCCCTATACAACAATATGTTGACAAGGGACAGGAATGAGGCTGTAGAAGAACAATTGACCCTTCAGGGCTTTGTGAAAACTCAATATTCCCAGGGTGAAAGTCCCCTATTTATTGTAGATATGAACAGCCCTATGACCCTGAACCTGGATTTAGAAAATCTCTTAAAGCCTCCCTTCGATACGGATGAGACCATAATAGATTCCGTTAGAGCTACTAGGAAAAAACTCAAGGCCGCCCTGTCAAGTCTCTATCCCGGGGAATTGCTCCTTACATTTAACAGGGACATGGTTTACAGCAAGCTGGTAGAAAAAATCTGCAATGCCAATGAGGTAGATATAGTTCAGGGTGAGAGAAGAAATCTTGGGCCCAGTATGTGTGTTCCCTTTGGTTCCATATTAAACGGGTCCATAATACCCAATACTGTGACGAAAACTATGCATACTGAAAAGACCTTTGAGGCAAATATCGTGAACTTTACAGTTAAATCCTCCCCCTACTACTTGTCGCTGATGGAGCAGGCCAATATACTGAAATCTTTTAACAGGTCTCTTATCCTAGTTGATGACCTCCTCCACAAGGGCTACAGGATCAATGTAATAGAACCCATACTGAGAAGCTTTGGCATAGAAATCAAGAAGGTAATAGTGGGAATACTATCTGGCAGGGGCAAGGAAATTGGATCTATAAAAAACTTGGATTTGGACTATGCCTATTTCGTTCCAAACCTAAAGCTCTGGTTTAATGAAAGCAGTCAATATCCCTTCATAGGTGGGGACATGGTGGGAAAATCTCTGCTGGAATCCAACCTGATACCCAGCATCAATATGATACTGCCCTATGTGTCTCCTAGATTTATAAAGGGCACAGAAAATCAGGCCATATATAATTTATCTGAGGTTTGCCTGCAAAACACCTTTGAAATCTTTAAATCCCTTGAAGAGGTCTACCAAACTATAAATGAAAAGAACCTCAACATTAAAAACCTGCGGGAGGTCATTACCATGCCAAGGTATCCTGATATACACAAGAATATTTACACCAATAGAAATATAAAGCCTTCCTCCTATATTGAGATGGATATTGAACTGCTGAGAAGGCTGGAAAATATAGTAAATAGATAGGCGGGATTGAATGGAAAACAAATTTAAATACTATAAACTAAATGGCAACTACATCTTTTCACTCCATGAATATGGTGAATTGAATAGGATTGATGAGGAGGAGAT
The DNA here is from genome assembly GCA_041655755.1 of Tissierellaceae bacterium. GTDB lineage: Bacteria > Bacillota > Clostridia > Tissierellales > Tissierellaceae > JAAYFT01. The sequence continues at coordinate 13,269 of JBBAEY010000007.1, read as the reverse complement.
AAGGGACTACGGGGGCTACATCTACTATTTAAACAAGCTGCCAGTGGCCGAGTCTAGGGGAAGTTTTTCCCTGTCACACCCCTCCCTTCTCCATATAAGTGAGGAAGGGCTGGAGCTTTTGACCTTACAGGGGGAGATGTCTGATTTCAGTGGCCCTAGTTGGATATTGGATAAAATCGAAGATAGAAAGGTAAAGTCAATTAATAGCAATTACCCAAATTGGATGGAAGAAGTAAATATAAGGAAAAAAGATGGGTGGAAGGTAAATATCCTAGCCCTAGGTGATGTTGGCAGCACCTTAGCCATAGGACTCAGACTCATGGGCGGAGAGGATATTAGTGAAATTGGCATCTATGACAGGAATATCAATAGGCTCAACAGGTGGGAATACGAACTAAACCAAGTAAGGGAGGCCTTTGCAGATACTCCTCCCCCACCAGTAAAGTCTATTGGTGAAGATGACCTATTCAACTGCCATATGTTTGTATTTTGTGCTTCCAAGGGAATTCCCCCCCTGGACAGCAAGACATCAGATGTAAGGATGGCACAATACGAGGCTAATTCAAGCATAATTAGTCAATATGCCAAGATGGCTAGGGATAGAAGATTCAAAGGAATATTTGCAGTGGTATCGGACCCCGTTGACCTTCTGTCCAAGGTTGCCCTTCTGGAAAGCAACAAAAACGACCTTGGCGACTACGACTACAGGGGCCTATTGCCCGAGCAGGTAATCGGCTATGGCCTTGGGGTAATGAACAGCAGGGCTTGTTTCTATGCTGAAAAATCTCCAGATACCCTCAGTTATCTTGAGGAGGGAAGGGTCTTTGGCCCCCATGGAGATGGACTCATAGTAGCCAACAGCATAGTAGACTATGACCAAGAGTTGTCTGACTATCTGACAGAAAAGACCATCAATGCCAATAAGGAGATAAGAGAATTTGGATACAAGCCATTTATTGCACCTGCCCTATCCTCTGGGGCCCTGTCTATCCTAGCAACTATTAGGGGAGACTGGTTCTACGGCTCCACCTATATGGGTAGGGTCTATATGGGTGCAAGGTGCAGGCTTCTAGAGTCGGGCCTTGAGCTGGAACAATTAGATTTGCCAGAGGAATTGGCGGAGAAAATTAAGATGACCTATGATAGGTTGGCGATGATAATATGAAAGAAGTAGTTTTAATTTTGCCCCAGGAACCCAGTGAACTATTAAAAGATATGATAGGAAAGGTCTTAGACAGCGATGTAAGAACGATTACTAGAGCCAAGGACCTGCCTAATATGAAAAATAAGAAGATATTATTTGCTGTAGAATTGAATGAAATTGGCTCCTCCAACATATTAAACGACATGTTTGCAGAATTATACAGGAGGGGGCATGACTCATTGGAGAATTCAGAAGCTGCCCTCTTAGTCCACAGCGACTATGCCCTATTTACTAAGACCTATGCCCAATACATAATCCTTTTGGCAAATATGCTGGGCTGTAGTTTTGTTGGGAGACCCCTAGTGGAGGCAACCAAGGACCTTGGAAACTTTGTAGCCATGGAAGGGATATATAAGATGGCTCCAAGGGATATATGCCTCTACCAATGTGAAGAACTCAAGGGAAGGTTTTTAGGTTGGGATAGTAAAGCCACGGCCACTAAAAACTTATTAGTAGTCCATTCAAGTAATAGGGAGACATCCAACACCTTAATGCTCTGGGATATGGTGAAAGAACACCTTGACAATATAAGCATTAATGAAATAAATCTGGGAAATGGGAGCATAATGGATTGCAAGGGCTGCAACTATAAGACCTGCAAGCACTTTGGCAAGCAAAGTAAATGCTTCTATGGCGGCATTATAGTAGAGGAAGTCTATCCAGCCATTTTGGAGTCCGATGCCATATTATTTGTCTGCCCCAACTACAACGATATGATAACTGCCAATATTGTAGCTACAATTAATAGGCTTACTGCCCTCTATAGGAAGACTAAGTTCTACAAGAAGAAGATATATTCCATAATAGTTTCAGGATATTCCGGCGGTGAAGCCTTGGCAAAACAACTTATATCCAGCCTGAATATGAATAAAACCTTCTATCTACCCCCCTACTTTTCTCTGATGGCAGTGGCAAACCACAAGGGAGATATAGAAAAAGTAGATAATATTGAAAATCTGGCAAGGGAATTTGCACTAAAAATAATGAAATATTAAGGAGCTAGCTTCTTATTTGCTTAGCTCCCATAGATATATAGATGCCACCGTATTATAGGGATGGTATCTTTCCCTGTATAGCTCAAAGTCTGACTTAGATAAGTCTTCTAGGCCATAGAGACTCATCATGCCCCTCCTAATACCCAAATCCTTATAGCTCAGGACATTGGGCCTTTGTAGTGAGTGTATTAGGAGCATTTCCGCTGTCCATTCCCCTACACCCTTTAGTTTACTTAGTTCCCTTATTACCTCTTCATCAGTCAATTTATATAGGCCACTTAAATCTATGCTGCCATCCAAGGAGGCTATAGCTATCCCCCTTATGTACTCTGCCTTTCTCATGGTCATGCCACATTTCTGAATGTCTTCAATGTCCAGCCTGCCTATTTTTTTGTCTGTAATAGCACCTGACAGTTCTAACAACCTATTGTAGACAGTAGTGGCAGCCTTAGTTGATATTTGCTGGCTGACTATACTTGAAATAAGGGCCACAAATATATCGGGCTCTATCTCCCTCTTTACAATCCCTATCCTGTCTATTTCCCTTCCCAATATGGGATCTGCATTTTTTAAGTATTCCATTTCCACCTGAGAATAATCAAAATATTTCACCACATCTCCACCTAACATTAAATTTACCTATATTCTATCATATATCTTATTTTTTCATGGCATCGGATATGTCCTTTGCTATGGCAGCTACTATGGCCCCAAGTGCAATTTTCCCATATTTACCTACCATTCCCCTTATCTTTTTTGTACTTTCAGGGTTAGGTTTTCTTAAGTTGATTTTTTTCATCTTCATCCTCCATTCCCTCTTATAAGCTAATTACTCCTATAGCCATTTACTATATATTCGACATAAGTTGAGATAGTCCTTCTTTTTTGTCAACTTTTTGTAGAAACTACATATTCCCCGGGAAAAAAATTGCCTATCAATGGAAAAAGATATGGCTAGGAGCCAATTAGGCTGCCTAGTCCATATCCTTTATAGGATGGTTGTAATCTTATCCTGCCAGAAGCCACGGCAGTTATCTGAATATATTTAAAAACGACTTTTTCACCTCGCTGACCTATCTTAAACATTGGTTGAACTTGTCCCTCAAAGAGCTGTCATTGAATACTACATATAAGGGTCTATTAAAGATTAGCTTTTCCATAGTTGATATATTTTTGTAGGTATTATCCTCATTTAGGTAGTTAAAGACTCCTAGGTCAGCTACACCGTATGGAATTAAACCATTGTCAATATCATCTAACATTTTTTCCAAAGATTTGTAGGCGATTTTCTTTTCCTTTTCTATTGAGTCGATTATCTCCCCATACTTATAGTTGTCTATAACTCCCAGCCTTCCACCGTCTAAAAACAGGTCATTTATATCTCCAAGACTGGTATCTTCCAAAGAAGTGACGATTACAGTCGCCGCATCCCTTAGTTTTTCTGAAAAATAGTATATTTCTTCTCTTTCAGAGGTCTTCTGTACCTGAAAGGCCATGTCGATTTCCCTACTAACTAGCATATCTTCTATTTTGGACCAGTCATTGATTATATATTCTGCCTTATAGCCCATCTTATCAATGACGGACTTAACCTTCATATAGTCCAGACCTTGGATTTGGCCACGATCATCATAGTATTGATATGGGGGAAAGGGATCTGCTCCTACTATTATGGTTTTCATATTATTCCTTTCCTAGCTTTCTTGCTAATTCCTTCAGTTCCGGATGAATGTACTTGCCATTGTCCAATATTTGCTCTCCGTCCAGCCATACAGATGATTCTAGGCAAATTCCGTCGACATGACTCTTGGCAACTCTTGGAGCTCCACCTGAATAGTTGGGCCCTTGATGGCCAAATCCCCACTCAGTGCTACCCCATACCCTTTCATCTTCTGTGGTACATCCCTCTAATTTAGCATTTGGACTACACCCATAGCATACATGTGCGGCAATATACATATTGGGATCCTCTAGGGATTTGAAATATTCTTCTGCTCTCTTTGCTAGTTTTCCACCAATAAATTCTACAATCCTTCCTTTTTCTACAATGTATGTTATGGTCTCATTTAGGACACCTAGCTCTAAATCTCCACCACCACTATATGCCCCATCAAATGTAATTCTGCCATTAATAGTTTCTTCCTTTGGAGCCCATCCGATTTGGCCTATTAAAAAATGTGCCCCCGGAGTGCTGTAATCAATTTCACTGTTGATTGGACGATTAGGATCATTTTCAAAGCTTACATCTGTACCAGCCTTATTTGTTATCCTGACCTTCTTTGCTGCCTTAGTTAGCTCTGTCAATTTGTCTTGAAACCTTTTTTGTATCTCCATATCAACTAATCCGATATTTCTTACTATCCTTTCTATACCCAAACCACCTAACATTACCTGCCTAGTCCTTCCATTTGTCACTGCCTTGTCCCATATTGGCGAATACAATAGCCATTGGTCGTTTAATTCAATCCATACATCTGTCTGGTCGACACAGGCCTTCAATGGGTCTGGTAGATAGTCCATGGTCAATGAACCGTAGCCCTTTGGTGTAGAATGCCATGCTAACATGGCCTTTGCACCTAAAGCATCTGCCATCTTTACAATTTCCTCGGCAACCCGAAAGTCTCCAATGGAATCAATGGTAACTAGTAGGCTTTCACCTTTTTTAACCTTTACCATATCATGCATTAACTTATAAGCTGTTTTTGTCAATTCCATATCTAAATATTGTGCCATTACATATCCTCCTTTGTTTTAATTCATTTCCTGTTCCATGTGAATTGGCTTTAATTTCATTAAGATAACATATATTATTAGAGAGGCAAACAATGAGTTAAGGGATGCTATACCAAAATTAAGTGTAAATCCAATTAGGGATCCAATGCCCCAAGCTATCAGTGCGTTTATATTCCATTTTGGTATCTGACTTTCATCTTTAAATTTATAATTTTGTTTTCTTACAAAATAATAATCTGCCATTATTATACCAGCCATAGGTGGAACTCCTATGCCAAGGATATTCAACCAGCCGGTGAAATAATCTGCTACTCCAAGTCCACCGAGTATTGAGCCAACAACACCTATAGCCAAGGTTATTTTTGATTTTTTCATCTTAAAGATATTAGCCAGTCCTAGGGATGATGTATAAAGATTGTTGTCATTAGTAGTCCACTGTGCCAAGATTAGTACTAGCAGGGCTGGTAGACCAAGCCCTAACTGCAGCATAGCCTTGGGCAAATCCCCTATTCCAGTTGACAGGGTGGTTAAGTAACCTGCAATAATAATGAATGTATTAGCAGCCATATATCCGATAATTGTCGCTATCCATGCCGCCTTTGCATCCTTAGAATACCTTGTTATATCAGCCTGGGCTGAAGCACCTGCTGCAAAGGAGCCAACTACCATTACTATACCTGCACTTATTGTAGTATCTCCATGTGGAATAATTGCAATTGCACCTGCTAGGCCACCAACAGATTTCATAGCTGCAAAGGCACCGTAGGTTCCCAAGATTAAAATCGCAGGTACTGCGACCTTACTCAAGGCATCTAGACCCTTGTAGCCAAAATACGCTGTCAACAGCATTAGCATACCGCCCCAAAATCCTGCAAAGTTTGGTTGTGTTATAAAACCGGCATTTGGAAACATTGCGTTTATTGTATTTCCGAAGAAGCCCGACTGTACAGAAAACCAACCTCCCATTGTCAGAGCTAGTACAAGGCTTACAATTTTAAATCCTTCCTTGCCAAAACTATAGATGGCCAACCTAGATGAAGATAGACCTTCCCTTGCACCTGCTGCTCCAATAGCTCCACCATAAATTGAGAGAATTAAATTTCCCATAAAAGCAGAAATCAGTGCCTGTTTCACATTTAAACCTGCTGCCATGGCTGCTCCTGTAAACAGTCCAGACATTGCAATACAAAAGCCGGATGCTACCAAGGCGACACTAGCTATACTTTTTCTTTCACTTAGCGGAACCCTCTCGGTAGCATAGTCATTGCCAGTTTGAAGTCTTTCCTTTTCATTCCCCAAAGTCTTTCCTCCTTTAATGTTATTTGCTTCTGTCCTTATTATAAAATATATAATATGCAATTTCATTATTTTAAAAACACAAATCAAAAGGGTTAATTGTTCATTTGAACAATTAACCCTTTTGGTCAGAGTATTCAGATACCATAAAAACAAGTGTATTTAATAGGTGTGGCATATTCCACGGTTCATATCCCAAGATTTCAATAATCTTCTTTTTCCTATAATTTACAGTATTTTTGTGGACAAATAAGTCCCTTGCTGTTTCATCTGCACTCATATTATTATAAATCAGGGACTTTAATGTCTGATATAAGTCTTGTTTAAATTCATTATCGTTGATTTTCAATTTTCCAAGACTACAATTTTCCTTAATAAGGTTGAATTTTTCCATATCACTTATCTCCCTGATTAGCTTATAAAACCCTAGATCCCTCATGCTAATGACCTTGTTCTCCCCAAAGAAGGTCCTGCCCATTTTCACAGCATCTGTAGCTTCAATATAGGCATTCGGAATGGATTTAAAACTGGTAAATTCTCCACTTATTCCTATAGATACTGTTCCCGTTAGATTTTCATTGCAGCAGTTTAATATCTTCTCACCCAGTTCATATGCCCTGTCTAATATATTATTGGCTCCAATCTCAAGCAATATTATAAAAATATCACTTCTTAAGCCAATGAGGTTTTTTTTGTTATCAAACTTAACTATATTCTTGATCTTATCATACAAAACCTCATTTATAAATTTCTTATAGTCATTGGTTCTAATTTCTATGCTTTCCTGCATATTGTTTAGATTTACAATCACCATAATGCCCTTGTTGGTGATATTCCAATCTACATCTTGCCCCATCTTTATAGCCACTTCATCTGATCTAAAATTCCAAGTGATTAGGTCACTTAGATATTCTTGCTTTTTAATAATCTCTAGCTCCTTAATCCTTGAGTTCTTTGTCAATATCAAGGTACATAGGCTAGCAAAACTGTTTAATATCCTAAGCGTCCTTTGAATACCATCCTCCAAGCATTCTGCTATTATGGTGCCATAGTCGTAGCCATTTGTCTGTATCTGCATAATAACTGTCTTTACTGGCTCAGTATCAATGATACAATGACCTTTTTCCTTGCAATCTTTTTCTACTATATGGTAGTTATCATCTAAAAAGTTCCTTATTTCCTCTGTTTCACCGAATTTCCTTGGATAGACTAGCTTCCGATTGACATCTAAAAATACTATCTTTCCCCCATATTCCTCTGCCATGGCCTTGTAAATAAAATTGATATCCTTCTTTGTCGCTATATTTTGTATTAGCTTGTTTTGCATTTCCATGACCTTGCCATATTCTGTTCCCAAATTGCCCGATAGTTTTAGTATAATTGGGTTGATAATCTCAACATAGGGTCTTTCGCTTTGGGCCACAATAAGTGGAAAATCCAGGCTATTACATAATTCTATTATATCTTCATGGATTTTCTTGATAAATAAATCAATATGGCATATGACCAGCCCTGCTGCCTTCTTTTCATGTAATGCCCTTATAACCTCCATTTGTTTGTCATAGTTTTGCATAATTGCATAGAAGGAAGTAATATACAATTGTTTTTCAAGGACCCATGTCTTGATTTTAGTCTCAGCCACTTCCAGTACAGATACGCTGGTAACTTCATTTTCTGCACCCTTTAAACCTGCAACTACTACTGCATCCTGCAGCCCTCCGAAGCTCAATATGTCTTTTATGTTCATTTAGTACCAACTACTTTCTAAATTTCTTATTAGCCTAGTTAAACCTTCCTGCCCTGCTTCAATCCCTTATTCAATCCGGGAAAACATACCTATCTTATGCTAACATACTTCCACTTATTGGTCTTTAGCCTTATTAGTATTAGCAGCCATCTGATGGCCTGATCTATTAGCACAGCCAGCCATGCCCCCATTAGGCCCATACCCAATCGAATGACAAATATATAGGATAATGCCAAGCGAATAAGCAAGATGCCTATAAAGGTCGATACCAGGGTCCACACCGTATCCCCTGCTCCCCTAAGACCACCTGCAATTATTAGCTGAGATGATTGAAAGGGTTGTATCAAGGCCATTAACTTCAGTACCCTAGCTGCTTCTGCTACAACTTCACTATTGTTGGTATACATGCTGGCTATTGTATGACCAAAGAAGAAGAAAATCAGGGCCATGGCAGTTGATATGACTGAACCAATTTTCCCGCAAGATTTAATATACATTTCAGCCTTTTCAGGCTCTTCCTCACCTAGACTCCGACCAGTCAATGTAGATGCCGATATGCCAAAGGATTGGCCCGGAGTAAAGGACAGGCTTAGTATGTTTATACATATTTGATGGGTGGCATAGGCCACAGTCCCTAGGGAGGCTACAATCTTTGAAAACACTAGGAGCCCTGTCCTCATGGCTACTTGCTCAAGAGAGGCAGGTACCCCAATTTTTACTAGATTGTAAATGATGTCCCTGTCAAACTTAAATTTATTCCTAATCTTTAAGTGTACTATGTTATTTTCATTTAATATTACCCTGATTACCATAAGGCTGGCCACTACTTGGGAGAAGCTAGTGGAGATGCCTGCCCCCAAGACCCCAAGTCTTGGGAAGCCAAATAATCCATATATTAACAGTGCATTGCCTACTACATTGAGTAAATTTACCTTAATATTTATCTTCATAGGAGTTTTTGTATCTCCAGAACCCCTAAGGGCTGCAAATATAGAGAAGTTAAATGCTTGAAATATGAAGCCTAGGGCAATTACCCTAAAATACCCCGAGCCAATAGAGATGGTATCGGCATGGGCCCCAAAAAATCTCATGGCCGTATTTGTCATTCCAAGTCCAATGAATAAGATAGGTATTACTAGAAGGGCTTGGGTTAATATCATTATATGTTTTACCACTGCCTCTATCCTGTCTTCTCTCTTTGCACCTATATATCTGGCTACCATGCTCGTGGCACCAATATTTAAGGACTGTACCAGGGATAGACCTAGGAATATTAGTTGATTAGTGACTCCTACTGCCGCTATAGATGCTGCTGTAGTTACATTGTCGCCAGATCTTCCCAGCATTATCATATCCACCATGCCAAACAAGGTACCCATTAGCAGCTCAACAAAGACAGGTCCTGCTATCCTTGCTATTTCATCCCTTATATGTTTCTTATCGATACTAGACTCCAATACAATTCACCTTTACTTTCTGTATTAATTCGACTCTCTAAATATTGTATCATAAAGGCCTATAAAAATAAACTCCCCGCAGGAGAGTTTATTTTATCTCTATATATTAGCTATTTTTTTCTTTGATGTATTTGTCTATTGTCTTGGCGGCATCCTTACCTGCACCCATAGCAAGAATTACAGTTGCAGAACCTGTTACAGCATCCCCACCAGCAAATACTCCTTCTCTAGTTGTATGTCCGCCTTCGTCTACTATGATTCCCTGACGTTTATTGGTTTGTAGTCCATCTGTTGTAGAAGCTATCAGTGGATTTGGAGAGGTACCTAGGGCCATGATTACTGTCTCAACTTCGAATTCAAATTCTGAACCCTTTATCTCAACAGGTCTTCTTCTACCAGATGCATCTGGCTCGCCCAATTCCATTCTGACACATTTAATGCCATTTACCCAGCCCTTTTCATTTCCAGTTATCTCTATTGGATTTGTAAGGAATTCAAAGTTTATGCCTTCTTCCATGGCATGATGAACTTCTTCAAGTCTTGCAGGCAATTCAGCTTCAGTTCTTCTATAAACTATATAAACATCTGCTCCAAGCCTCTTGGCAGTCCTGGCAGCGTCCATGGCAACATTTCCGCCTCCAACTACTGCAACTCTCTTGCCAACCTTAATTGGGGTCTCATAGTCCTCCCTAAAGGCCTTCATCAGGTTGTTTCTTGTCAAGAATTCATTAGCGGAGAATACTCCATTTAAGTTTTCTCCTGGAATATTCATAAATATAGGAAGCCCAGCACCAGAGCCTACATAAACAGCTTCGAATCCCTCTTCAAATAGGGAGTCTATGGTAACTGTTCTACCGACTATTACATTTGTCTCTATCTTAACTCCAAGTTTCTTTACGTTTTCTATTTCAGGCTTAACTACCTTTTCCTTTGGAAGCCTAAACTCTGGAATACCATATACTAGTACTCCTCCTGGTTCGTGTAGGGCTTCAAATATGGTAACATCATAGCCTTCCTTTGCCAATTCTCCTGCACAGGTGACTCCTGATGGACCTGAGCCTATGATGGCTATCTTGTGTCCATTTCCTGGCTTGGTCTTTCCAACTTCCACTCCATTTTCCCTAGCCCAGTCGGCAGCAAATCTCTCAAGTTTACCTATGGCTATGGCTTCGCCTTTCTTTGCCAGTATACAGACCTTTTCACATTGGTCTTCCTGTGGACATACCCTACCGCAAACTGCTGGCAGTGCAGTGTAATCTGCCAATACATGAGCCGCTTCTGCAAACTCCCTATTGGCTATATGATTTATAAATCCAGGTATATCTATGGCAACTGGACAACCAGGTACGCATGTAGGATTTGGGCATTGCAAGCACCTTTTTGCTTCCTGGACTGCTTCTTCTTCTGTATAACCAAGGCATACTTCTTCAAAGTTAGTACTTCTTATTACAGGGTCTTGGTTTGAAATGGGAGTTCTTTTAAATCTATCTATTTTCGCCATTATTTTCCAGCCTCCTCTGTTCCGTGGTTGTATGCTTCTGACAATTCAATTTCCTCTTCTTTATATTGAGTTTGTCTCTTAAGAGCCTCATCAAAATCTACAAGATGTCCATCAAATTCTGGACCGTGTACACAGGCAAATTTGGTTTCGTCGCCTACAGTTACTCTACAAGCACCACACATTCCTGTACCGTCTACCATTATTGGGTTCAGAGATACTACAGTTGGAATATTTAGTTTTTTGGTAGTAAGGGCTGTAAATTTCATCATTATCATAGGGCCAATGGCTACGCATTTATTGTATTCTTTTCCTTGTTTTTCCACTAGCTCTTCTATGTAGTTGGTAACTAAGCCATGAAAACCATAGGATCCGTCATCTGTGGCTACATAGAGGTTACTTGCTACTGACTTCATCTTATCTTCAAGAATGACTAGTTCCTTGTTTTTTGCTCCCATAATGACGTCTACTTCGACTCCCCGCTCTGTTAACCATCTAACCTGAGGATACACTGGTGCTGTACCAACTCCTCCAGCTACAAATAAGTATTTTCTTTTCTTTACTTCTTCGATGTCTTCACTAACAAATTCTGATGGAACTCCTAAGGGACCAACGAAATCCTTTAATGAATCTCCTTCCACCATATCAGCTAGCCTCTTAGTAGAGCTACCCATGGCCTGTACCACGATTTGTACTGTACCTTCGTCCTTGTCATAGTCGCAGATTGTAAGAGGTACTCTCTCACCCTTTTCATCTACGATGATAATAAGAAATTGCCCAGGCTTTGCAGAAGCCGCTACTCTCGGTGCCAAAATATCCATTGAGAAAATATTTGGTGCAAGTATTTCTTTTCTGACAATCTTATACAATTGCTTTTCCCCCTTATAATAATATAGTGATATTGAATTGCTTAATATTTTTGCCCTTTTATCCACTTAAAATTTTAACATAATGAAATTGTTAATTCAACATATTTAGACTAATTAATAAATTAACTAAGTCTGGTAATTATAGCCTATTTAACGGAATTCATCTTGTCAATTACTATTGATTCTATTTGATCGATTTTCTCCTCTGAAGTTTCCCTATTTTTATCCATAGAGTATATATATAGCTTTATCTTTGGCTCAGTTCCAGATGGCCTTATTGTATACCAGGATCCATCGTCCAAGTGGTATTTGAGCACATTTGACTTTGGGTTTCCAGTGTCATCTTCCAAATAGTCTATGGTATCCTTAAGCTTCATATTGCCAATGGCCACAATTGGGTTTTCTCTAAATTCTTCCATGATCCTTTCTATTCTTTTGCTTCCCTCTAGGCCTTCCAAGACAATAGAAATCAATTTTTCCCTATAGTATCCATATTCCCTATATATTTCCTCCAATAAATCTAATAGGGTCTTTCCTTGTTTTTTATAGTAGGCTGCCATTTCAGCTATTAGCATAGAGCTATTGACCCCATCCTTGTCCCTTACCATGGTCCCGTAGACGTATCCAATGCTCTCCTCATAGCCAAAGATAAATTCCTGCTCTCCCGTTATATCGAATTCATTGGCCTTGCCACAAATGTATTTAAAGCCAGTTAGGGTATCTATGGTTTTTACACCGTATTTGCTGGCTATGGCCCTGCTAAGGTCGCCAGTGACTATGGATTTTACAATAGCGCCATTGTTTGGCAAATTCCCTTTTTTATGCCTTTGGGATAGTATATAGTTGACTAAAAGTGCTCCTGTCTGGTTGCCGTTGATAAATTTAAATTCACCCTTCTCATCCTTTACCATAATGGCTACCCTGTCGCAGTCGGGATCTGTAGCTATTATAATATCTCCGCCCTTATCTCTTCCTAGGGCCTTAGCATAGTCAAAAGCCTTCACGTCCTCTGGATTTGGATAGCCAACTGTGGTAAAATCCGGATCTGGATTTTCTTGTTCTGCCACTACGAGGACATTGTTAAACCCTCTTTTCTTTAATATTCTCCTAACTGGTATATTTCCAGTACCATTTAAGGGGGTATATATTATGGCTATATCCTTATCTATGTCCTCATTAATGGACAACTTCAATAGTTCCTCGTCATAGGCCTGATCTATTTCCTTGCCAATATATTGAATTAGCCCCTTTTCTACTCCTTCACTTAAATCCATTAGACCTATTTGTGAAAAATCCTTGATTTTACCTATCTCCGAGGATACTTCATGGGCTATATCGTCTAATATTTGGGAGCCTTCCTCCCAGTAAACCTTGTAGCCATTGTAATCCCTTGGATTATGGCTGGCAGTTACCACTATACCCGATATTGTTTTAAGTTTCCTTATGGCATAGGACACCAAGGGGGTTGGC
>JBBAEY010000006.1:0-48053 GCA_041655755.1 Tissierellaceae bacterium | reverse complement strand
GGTTTATAATACTCAAAATCAAAAGCTATCATTTTTACCTCCAGTCTTCTTTTTCCAAATATCCTCTTGAGAAACTGGTATAGAATCAAATTCATCGTCTGCAGCCAGTGAGATTGCATTTGCAAAGGCCGCTGGAATTCCAAGAATTCCATGCTCTGCAATGCCTCTTGCACCAAAGGGACCGTCAATTTGCGGAGTTTCAACAAATTCCACACTGTATTCCGGATTTTCCCCGAATCTAATCAGCTTATAGGTCCTTAGGGATGTGTTTAACAATATTGCATCGGTATCGTATACAAATTCTTCTCTGGTGGCAATACCCAATCCCATGCTCATTCCACCCATTACTACCCCTCTGGCAGCCTTGGGGTTAATGACCTTACCTGCGTCTATTACTGTTGCAGCCTTTAATAGCCTATAAGAATAAGATTTAGGGTTGTATTCTATTTCTACGGCCTGGGCACCAAGGGTCCAAGAAACAGCGGGCTTGCCTTTGCCAGTTTCCCTATCCAAGGGGGTTAGTCTACTCATTATATAGCTTCCTTTTGCTATTATCTGTCCGTAGATAGACATTCCACTCGTATATTGATAGCCGTGAACTAAATCTTTAAAGCTAATAAAGATATCCGGCCTATGGCTGATGAAGATTTTTTGTTCAGCTATATCCAGCTCATCCTGTGAACACTCAAGGGCTATTCCACCAAGTTCCTTTAATTGGGATATTAAATCATTTGCAGCACCTAGTACAGCATTTCCAGCCATGAATGTAGTCATACTTGCTACTGTCTTCCAATGTTTTGGGCTAAGTTGTGTATTTACATCCATAAAGACGTGAATCTTAGATATATCCATCTTCATTCTTTCGGCTAATATTTGTGCCATAGTTGTTTTCATGCTTGGGCCAATCTCCACAGCTCCAAAATTTAAATTTATACTGCCATCGTCATTTAATGTCAGCACCACGCCAGTACTGGCATTTGTAGGGGAATTGGAGGTTTTCCAAAAGGCAGATATCCCCTTGGCCACAATGGTACCTTTTTCAGTCCTTTTTAAATTTCCTTCTTTCCAATTGACAATATTTTTCAACTTCTCTAGGCAGGATATTAGGTTACCAGAATTGCTAAAGGTGATTTTTTCTTGTGTAGGTGAGCTATTTCCTTCGCTAATTGCATTTTTTATTCTAATATCAAAGGAATCCATCTTTAACTTTTTTGCCAGCTTTTCAATGGCCCTTTCTATGCCAAAACTAGAGGCAGTATGGCCAAAGCCACGGAAGGAGGTGGTATAACCGTGATTTGTATATATGGAGATAGCATCACAATGTATGTTTTCAATATTATATGGGCCACTACAGTCTATGGCAATGGATTTGGCCATTCTCGGGCCCGTATCTGCATATGCACCGCAGTCCACATAGTAGGTGCACTCTAAGGCCTTGATTAGACCATCCTTTGTAGCCCCTAGTTTGATAATTGCCTCAGTAGATATCTTTGATGGAGATGTAACTATATCTTCTTCCCTGGTGTTTGACAAAACAACCATTTTGCCACCTACTGCGAAAGAGGCTAGATAGACTAAGGATTCCAATTGTACAGCAGCTTTTCCCCCAAAACCTCCGCCTACCAAGGGTGTATGAACAACTATATTGCCCTCTGATATTTGATAGTTTTTACTTAATTCTTCCTTGACAGCAAATGGACCCTGGGAAGAGGTGAATATATTTACAGTACCACTCGGCAATATCTGGGCCCTGGCAACTCTTGTTTCCATGGACAGATGGTCCGAACTAGGCAAACTGACTTTTGCTTCAACTACAAGGTCGCTTTGTGACCAGGCAAACTCCATGTTCCCCTTGCGAATCTTCACATGGTCGGCTATATTCGTATGAGCCCTAGGGTATACTGTAGAATCAGGGCAATAGTATGCCCCTAAATTTTCATGAACTAGGGTTGCATTTGCCTTTAAGGCTTGGGATATGCTATTAACCACTGGCAAGGGCTGGTATTCAACTTCAATTAGCTTGACACCCATCATGGCCTCTTGCTCAGTAGTTGCCACGACCAGGGCGACAGGCTCCCCAAAGTATCTTACCTTGTCTCTGGCAATGGGTGGGTGATCTTTTATAATTGAACCTGTTAGGGCAGGCAGATAATCTCCAGTAATTACTGCCTCTACCCCTTTGGATTTTTTAGCCTTTTCTATATCCAGCCTGCTAATAAGACCGTGGGCACAAGTGCTAGTTAATAGTCTTGCATGGAGTGTTCCAACTTCTATCATATCACCCGTATATTTTGCAGTCCCAGTAACCTTATCCCAGGCTTCCTTCCTCAAGCTGCTTACTCCGATTTGTTTTGTTTCATCCACAGTTTTTCCTCCTATCTATAGTAGTACACATCCTTCATATTATTACCATAGGGGTCTAAAATATTCTAAATAATGGAATTGTAATAGGTCAAATAGTTTATTGCACATTGAATAAAAGAAAGTCTATGAAACATAATAAATGTAGGCCCAATTTAGGAGGTATTGAATGGAAGCTAACAGTAATTTTCAGGAGATTAAGGAAAGATTTATTTCAGCTGATCTAGATACTAAGATTGAAATATACACGACAGTACAAGGTTTGTCAGTAGAACAATACAAGGAGTTGCTAAGCGTTTTCCCAATTAAATATTTAGATAAGCTAGAAAAGGCAATGGCCTAGGGTTAAGATATATCTTAACCCTAATTTTATGCAAGGGAGGGTTTTATATGGTAAAATATAATTAGCAAATTATTGGGGGTGCAGCTTTGAAAAAAATACTATATATACTTTTGGTCCTATCTTTATCTCTTTTTAGTCTACTCATAGCTACTGAAAAAAACGTCTTTGATATGTCCCATTATAGGAAAAATATTATAATGAATGACATAGAAAGGGTAACGGGAAAAGACAGCTTTGAGCTAAAGGGCATCTACTATGATATACATGGTTATTTAAAGGATAAGGGCGATGAAAGCCTTTTGGAGTCAAATTTCAATGAAAGGGAAATCCTCCATATGAAGGATGTCAAGGTCTTATTTCGCCTTGGTTTTACCTTAAAATATATATCAATAATTGCTTCTTTAGGAATTATATATATTCTAACCAGAATAGAAAACATAGAGAAGGTTGGCAGGATAATATTTAAGGGACTTTTAGCAAATTGGCTTTTGCTTGGGATTTTAGCTATCATGGTTTATTACGACTTTAATAAATACTTTACATATTTTCATGAGATATTTTTTAGTAACGACCTATGGATACTAGACCCAAGGACCGACTTATTGATTCAAATGTTGCCTGAGAGCTTTTTTAGTTCAATAGCAACTGATATAGGGGTATCTTTTCTGATGAATGTGGCAACTATACAAGGTATAGGCTATGTCACTTCTAAGAAGGGAAGGTTAAAGGATGAGAAGGGTCCTGGAATATTTAAAGGGAAAAAGCAGGGATAGGGAAAGACAAAGGGTTCTAGAAAACTTCTATACCAAGAGAATAAAGAAGGGTAAGACCAGTGGGGCAGATACTTTAGATAAAATATCCTTTGCTTTCCTATTCTTTTTTCTCTTGTCACTATTCATAAATAAATTTTTAGAAAACTTAATCGTATCCCTAGTCTTGAGTTTTTCTATCCTAATCGCTATAATCATACTTTTAAAGAGACATAGTTTGAATACTAGGGAAAAAAAGATTTTAGCGATTAAAAAGGAGTATAGGAAAAAACTAGAAGAAGAGAAAATCCTACTGCACGACGAGGATATTGAGGACTATATAGTGGGTAAATACTATGAAAGAAAAGGGGAACTTAGAAAAAGTATAAAACTTCTTGGCAAAGATAAGATAATTAAGTTATATCTGCTATTTGCAGTATTTTTTACCTTGTCCTATTTCTCGCCCTATCCTAATTACTATAAGGTCATGGGCATCATATCTTTTTCCCTTGCATCTTATATAGGAGCATTCAATTTTACCGAGTATTTAAAAAATAAGGACAATAGGGATTTACATAATAAGGATATTGATATATAATGTATTTGTTACAAAGACAGAGTAGGTAAAGAGCGTCAAGTGTTAAGGGATGGGAAGTTGCTCTTAAACGAAGGATGTTATTCTGCGATTCTTTACCGCATCCGCTGGATCATTAAAGAAACTCCTTATCTTTAGTGTGACAGTCGACTGTCAATAATAAAGAAAGGAGGAAGACCATGATGAATAATAGAATTTCGACTGGAACCCTTACCCAAGCAGGGTTTTTAACAGCTATATCTATTGTATTAACTAGATTTGTATCTGTTATGGTTCCCCTAGCCGGAGGACTACCAGCCCTACGATTGGGCTTTGGGGAGATTCCTATCATGATGGCTGGACTACTATTTGGCCCAGTTGTTGGTGGAATCAGTGGAATGATTGCAGACTTAATAGGTGCATTTACCTTTCCCCAAGGGCCATATTTCCCAGGATTTACCTTAAGCTCTATTCTCTGGGGAGTTTTGCCGGGAATTTATAGTCTATATCTAGCAAAGAAGTCTGACAGCGGCAATATATTTACCTTTAAAAGAGTCTTGTTTATTGCTATTGCAGTGACAATTCCCGTATCCTTGATATTGAATACCTATTGGTTGTCAATAATGATGGGAAAGGGATTTTTAGTACTATTGCCGGGAAGGCTGCTATCTGATATAGTAAAAGTTCCCCTAGAAAGCTATTTTATAGCTATTCTTATAAAGCATTTAAGAACAAGGGTGGCATTGTAATTATTATTACGATTAAAATTAAATGGGCTTCTGCTAAAGTAGCAGGAGTCCCTTTGTTTTAAAGGGTAAATCTTAATATACTTTGATTTTTATCCATCAAAGAATTATAATATACATAAATATAATTTGATACGGAGGTCGTAAAAATGAAAACAGAATTACCGATAGCACTATCCAACCGACATATCCACCTAAGCCAAGAAGATTTGGATATATTATTTGGTCAAGGCTATGAACTAACAAAGATGAAGGACCTATCCCAACCGGGCCAATATGCATGTGATGAGAAGGTCGATGTCATCGGTCCAAAAAATACTATCAAGGGAGTTAGAATACTGGGTCCAGTAAGATCAAAAAGTCAATTTGAATTGTCAGTTTCCGATGCATTTGCCTTGGGTGTAAAGCCTATAGTCAGGAATTCCGGCGATATAGTCGGTACTCCCGGAGCTAAGTTGGTTGGACCCAAAGGAGAGATAGACCTATCCGAGGGATTAATTGTTGCTGCTAGGCATATCCATATGCATACAAGTGATGCTGAAGAATTTGGCGTTGAGGATAAGGATGTAGTCAATATAAAGGTCAAGGGAGAAAGAGGATTAATTTTTAATAATGTCTTAGTAAGGGTATCAAAGGATTATCAATTAGAAATGCATGTTGACGTGGAAGAGGGAAATGCCGCTGGATTAAGAAATGGAGATTTGGGAGAATTGATTAAATAATTGGAGGGGATTGGTATAAATATTTTATCTATGATTGATCATACCCTTTTGAAGCCAGAGGCTACAAGGGATATGATTGAAAAACTTTGCATGGAAGCCATAGAGTATAAGTTTGCAGCCGTATGTGTGAATCCCTACTATGTCAAACCTGCATATGAAATATTGAAGAATTCAGATGTAAAGATAGCCACAGTAATTGGATTTCCCTTAGGGGCAAATACAAAGGAAGTAAAGGCACTAGAGACCCTAGATGCCATTAAAAACGGAGCCAATGAAATAGATATGGTAATAAATATTGGAGCCCTTAAAAACAAGGATTACCATATTGTTAAAGAGGATATAGAAGCAGTAGTAGCTGCGGCAAAGGGCAAGGCCAAGGTGAAAGTAATCATAGAAACATGTCTTTTAACTGAAGAAGAAAAGATTAAGGCTTGTGAATTGTCCCTGGAGGCTGGTGCAGACTTTGTAAAGACCTCAACGGGATTTTCTACCGGCGGTGCTACCATAGAAGATATTAGATTAATGAAATCTGTGGTCGGAGATAAAATGGAAATTAAGGCCTCAGGCGGAGTAAGGGATTTGGATACCGCCAGGAAGATGGTCCAGGCAGGTGCCAGTAGACTAGGTACAAGCTCAGGAGTAAAAATAGCCTCAGAAATATAATTATTTACCTTCTCTTGTTATAAAATTCGGCAATATTGTAAAACTATAGTAAGAGGAGGGATAAATTGAAAAAGTATATAATTATCATACTCGTATTTGCCCTAGGTTTTCAAATAGGCTGTGAACCAATTATGAGGAATCAAATATCAGTTGATGAGCCAGAGGAAATTCTAGTGGAGGTTTCATCTGAGGATAGGGCCATAATTGACAGATCAGAGAGTCTTTCTGATTATGTAGTTGAACTATTCGGCATTGATGATACGGCTACCATTATCCTGAACGATACTGCCCTAGTATCAGTTATTATGGCCTATGACAAGAAGTTGACCTCTGATGTTAGGGAAATGATCACGGAGACTGTTATTAACACAGACGCCGGGATAAAAGAGGTATTGATATCCGATGATGAAAAAATGTTTTTCAAGACAGTGGATATAATAGGCAGCCTGATGAGTGGAACACCCTATGACAAACACGTAGGTGAGATAGGTAAAATGATGGAAAAAATGAACAGAAGAAATTAAATTGAAACCCATTCTTTTGAGTGGGTTTTTTGAATTAATTTGTGGCATATACAATATTAATATTAGTAACCCATATAAATTTGGGTATAGTAAAATTAATATCTGAAAAAGGAGGAGTAAATTTGAGCTTAAAATCTGAAAGAATAAATATTGGAAATGGAATACATTTGAATTTAATTAAAACAAGTAAATTCAAATCCAACCTTTTGAGTTTTTATTTTCTTAGGCCCCTGTCAAAGGAGGAAGTAACTAGGAATGCCCTAATTCCTTTAATCCTTAAGAGGGGCAGTAAAGAGTTTCCAAATAATCTGTCAATACAAAAGAAGTTAGAAGAGAGCTATGGGGCAGACTTGAGCATAGCTATAAATAAAAGAGGAGAGAAACATGTGCTTCGCTTTACAGTTGAAAGCATAAACGGAGATTATATTGGAGATAAAAACTATATTTATGGTGTAATGGAATTATTGAAATCGATTATCTATAATCCTGTACTAGAGAACGGTTATTTTAAGAAAGATTATGTAGAACAGGAAAAAGAAAACCTGAGAAGGAGAATAGAAGGTCGAATAAATGAAAAGAGATCATATGCCTTAGATAGATGTATTGAGGAAATGTGTAAAAACGAAAAATATAGCATTTATCCCCTAGGAAGTATTGAAGATTTAAACATCTTAGATGAAAAAGCCTTATATGAGCATTACTTAAGTGTAGTCAAGACAAGTCCAGTCGAAATATTTTTTGTCGGAGACTATGACCATAATATTATCTCTTATATAAAGGAAATACCGGATTTAAATAGGGGTGAAATACTTAGTCTGCCAAGAGAGCAGATTACAAGCGGAGTCAAAACTAAAAACATGGTAAGTGAAGACCTAGATGTGACCCAGGGAAAATTTGTTCTTGGCTTCAGGACGGGAATACCGTATGAGGATAAACTATACAGGGGGCTTATTGTAGGAAGCGACATACTAGGTGGAGGTCCAAATTCTAAGCTATTTAAAAATGTTAGGGAGAAGGAAAGCCTTGCATATTATATCACATCTACAATTCATAAATATAAGTCATTGATGCTTGTTGATGGAGGTATAGACTTTGGCAACTTTGAAAGGGCCATAGACATAGTAAAAGAACAAATAGCTGAAGTGCAAAAGGGGAATTTTAGTGAAGACGATATGGAGATTTCCAAAAAATCTATTACATCTTCAACAGAATCTATCAGAGATAGTATATTTCTTATTTCTGAATACTTTTTTAGCCAGAAGCTATCAAATGACTATAGAAGTCTGACAGAGATTGTAGATGATATCAATTCCGTAACAAAAGAAGAGGTAGTAGAGGCAATGTCCAAGCTGGCTTTAGATACGATTTATTTTATGAAAAACTCTAAGATGATGGGCTAGGAACGATTGCAGGGATGATTTTGAGAAGGAGGACAAAATTTGGATACTAAAACTTACATGAATGAGAGGATAAAAGAGAAGTTAGACTACAAAAAGATGGAATCAGGTTTAAAGGTTTATTTTATCCCAAAGAAGGGATATACAAAACAGTATGCCATATTTGCGACAGATTATGGCAGCATAGACAATATGTTTACACCTGTGGGAGAGAAGGGGAAGATAGAGTTACCGGAAGGAATTGCACACTTTTTAGAACATAAGCTATTTGAAAGTCCGGATAATAGTATATTTGATAGGTTTTCCCAGCTAGGAGCAGATGTCAATGCCTATACAAATTTCAACAGAACAGCCTATTTATTTTCATCCACAGAAAACTTTTATGAAAGCCTTGGCTTGCTAATAGACTTTGTACAGAGCCCTTACTTTACAGATGAAAACGTGAATAAGGAAAAGGGAATCATAGGCCAGGAGATAAATATGTATCTGGACAATCCCGGGTGGAGGGTATATTTTAACTGCCTCAAGGCTATGTATCATAAGCATCCTGTAAGGATAGATATAGCAGGTACAGTGGACAGTATAGAGGGAATTACAAAGGAACTCCTATATAAATGCTACAACACCTTTTACAATCCTAGCAACATGGTTTTATTTGTAATAGGCGATTTAGATTTTGAGGAAATTCTAAAAGTTGTAGATAAGGCAGAGAAGAAAAAGAGCAATGAAACTAATAATATTGAAAGATTTTTCCCAAAAGAGCCAAGGGAAATAAGGGAAAAACTCATCGAGGAAAATATGCTGACCTCTACGCCTATATTTTATATAGGATTTAAGGACTCCGATATTGGTTACTCCGGAGAGAAGTCAGTAAAAAAAGATCTAGTTACAGATCTAGTACTGGATATATTATTTGGAACCAGCAGCAAGTTCTATAATGATTTATATGAAGAAGGTCTTATAGATAGTAGTTTTGGGGCTATCTATACAGGAGATAAAACATATGGCCATTCTCTAATTGTAGGGGAATCTAAGGAAGCTAAGAAGGTATATGAAAGAGTGGTCCAGCTAATAAAAAGACCCTCAGAAGAATTGTTTACTGAAATAGATTTTGAAAGAATAAAGAATAAGGCTATGGGAGAATTTCTCATGGGGCTAAATTCCGTAGAATTCATAGGAAACACCTTTATAGATCTTTATTTCAGCGATTTTTTAATTGTAGACTATTTGGATTTGTTGGAATCCATAAGCTACGGAGATGTAATAGAACGTTTTACTGAACATTTAGTAGAAGATAGCATGGTTTTATCCATAATTAATCCACTGGCAAAATAGAAAACTAGCATTATTTATGGTATACTAATCAAATGAAGAATTTTGAAAGGTGGTTTTATAATGGATCCAATAGCATTTCGAATATTTGGACTTGATATTAGGTGGTATGGAATTTTAATAGCAACAGGAGTTTTGATTGGAACCTTTATCGCACTTAAAGAGGCTAAGAGGGTGGGATTTGACCAAGAAACCCTCTTAGATTTACTAATATGGGCAGTACCCCTTTCCCTAATAGGGGCGAGGGTCTATTATGTTATCTTTAGCTGGGACCTATATAGGGACAATCCAATAGAAGCCCTAAACATTAGAAATGGAGGCCTAGCCATTCACGGTACCATAATCACAGCCATAATCGTTGCACTTGTATTTGCAAGGCTGAGGAAGGTAAATTTTTGGACCATGACTGACATCACTGCTCCAAGCCTAATACTGGCTCAGTCCATAGGGCGATGGGGGAACTTCGCTAACCAGGAGGCCCATGGAGGCCCTACCAACTTACCTTGGGGAATAATGGTAAAGGGGGTAAAGGTTCATCCAACCTTTTTATATGAATCCATATGGAATTTCTTAGTCTTCGTCTTTCTCCTCTGGTATAGCAGGAAGAAACAAAAATTCCAAGGTGAAATATTTTTGCTATACCTATCCCTATATTCCTTTATTAGATTTTTTGTCGAAGGCTTAAGAACAGATAGCCTAATGATGGGGCAAATCAGGGTAGCACAACTGGTGAGTTTAATAGGCTTTGTCATACCCCTGGTAATCTTATACATTAAGAAAAAGAAAATAGCAGAGTAGAAAATAGTAGAGTAGAAAATAGCTGTTGGAGAAATCCAGCGGCTATTTATTTGTTTGACGCCGTCGATTTATGTCGATATACGACTAAAGTCCTGATTAAAATATTTTCAAAAAAGGGTGGAAGGATTTGTAAATTTAGTATAGAATAGTAGTATAAGTGGTAGATAGTGGTGAGAAGTGGTAAATATTCTTTAAAAGTGAGTGGTAATCATGTTCATTGGGGAATATCAACATTCATTGGATAACAAGGGAAGAATAATCATACCCTCTAAATTCAGGACAGAATTGGGAGAGGAGTTTGTCATGACCAAGGGGCTTGACAACTGTTTATTTGTTTATCCCAAGGATGAATGGGAGATACTAGAAGGGAAATTAAAGACCTTACCACTTACCAATCGAGATGCAAGGGCCTTTGTTAGATTTTTCTTTTCAGGGGCCAGTGAATGCGAATTAGACAAACAGGGAAGGGCATTGATTCCAACTAATCTAAGGGAGCATTCCAGACTAGACAAGGATGTAGTAGTAATAGGGGTTTCTAGCAGAATAGAGATTTGGAGCAAGGAAGAATGGAATTCATACAATAGCGATGATAGCCTAAGCTACGACAGCATAGCAGAAAAGATGGCAGAACTAGGTATATAGCAGGAGGAGATAATATGGATTTTGAGCATATATCAGTTCTATTAAATGAAACAATAGATGGCTTAAAAATCAAAGAAGATGGAATATATGTCGATGGCACCTTAGGGGGAGGGGGTCACTCCAGGGAAATTGCAAAAAGACTTAAGAAGGGGAAGTTGATTGGGATAGATCAGGATTTAAGGGCCCTAGAAAAGGCAAGGGAGGTCCTAAAGGACTTTGAAGATAGGGTAATCCTTGTCCATGACAACTATGCCAATTTGGACAGGGTACTAGAAGGACTCCAAATAGATAAGGTGGATGGAATACTACTTGATTTGGGTGTTTCGTCTCACCAATTGGATCAAGGAGATAGGGGGTTTTCCCACAATAAAGATGCCCCATTAGATATGAGAATGGACGAAACAAGCTCTTTTTCTGCCTGGGACTTGGTAAACAAATACAGCGAAAAGGAATTGGAAAGGGTTATTTGGGATTATGGAGAGGAGAGATGGGCAAGAAGAATTGCAAAATTCATAGTAGAGGAAAGAAAAGAAAAGCCCATCGATACTACACTTGAACTAGTCTCAATAGTTAAAAAGGCAATCCCAAAAGACCTAAGGAGGGAGGGTCATCATCCAGCAAAAAAAACATTTCAAGGGATTAGGATTGAAGTTAATGGGGAACTGGATGTACTGAAAGACTCTATACCAAAGATGGTCAAATTGTTGAATACTGGGGCCAGACTAGCTATAATTACCTTTCATTCCTTGGAGGATAGAATTGTAAAGGATAGCTTTAAAGAACTATATAAGGACTGTATATGTCCGCCTAACCTACCCCTATGCGTATGCGATAAGGTTAGGGAAATAAAGATAATTACTAGAAAACCTATTGTAGCAAGCAAAGAGGAAGTGGATTCAAACCCTAGATCTAGGTCAGCAAAGCTTAGAATAGGAGAGAAACTTGGAGTTCTAAATGTAAAAGGGGGAGAATAAATTGTTAGCAAGAGAGCTTAGTTATTATCCCGAGCAAACTTATGAACCAAAGAAAAAGATCAGAAAGACAAAAAGAAAAGTACATAAGAAAAACACAGATAATATTTTTAAGTATGCTGCCCTAATAGTGGCTCTTGTCGTCTTGGCTATTTCCATACTAATATTGTCCAGATATGCAAATATCACTGCTATTAGGCAGGAGATAACCCAATTGGAAAGGGAGAAGTTAGAACTTGAAAAGGTTAAGATGAATCTAATAGCGGATTTGGAAGGGATTAAATCCTCTGTAAAAATCGAGGAAGATGCAATCAATAAGCTTGGAATGAACTATCCGACTGAAGAGCAGATTGTATATGTATCTATAGGGGAAGATATTATTGAAAGAGCAGGAGGAACAGATAGGGGAGCTAGGTTTAGGAATATATTTTCTATATTTTCCAAGTTTTTATAGGGGGAATTTTTCTTGATTAAACCCACTTATTCATCAAAAAAGAGGCTATTATTTATTTTTATTGTGGTTATGATAATTTTCATTTCGTTAATAGGCAGGTTGGGCTTCTTACAGATAGTAAAAGGCGAGGAATTAAAAAAAGGTGCATTAGAACAATGGACTAAAGGTATTACCATCAAATCTAAAAGAGGAATAATATACGATAGGAATGGAAAAAAACTAGCTGTCAGTGTGAGTGCATCAACTGTTTGGGCCAGCCCACCAGACATAAAGGATCCAGACAAGACAGCAAAAGAAGTCGCAAGGGTCTTAAATCTGGATGAAAAACTTGTATATGAAAAGATTAGCAAAAGGCTTGGAAGTGAAAGGATAAAACAGTGGATCAGCAAGGAAGAAGCCGCAGAACTAAGAAAGTTAAAGTTACCAGGCATAGACATAGTTGACGACAATAAGAGGTATTATCCATACGGGAATTTTGCTTCCTTTGTATTAGGCTTTACTGATATTGACAATAATGGTTTAGAGGGTCTTGAATTTACATACGATAAATACCTAACTGGAACACCGGGTAAATGGATTAAAACCACAGACTCCTATAGCAGACAGTTGCCATTTGATGAAGAAAAAATTTATGAGGCCTCTGACGGCGTATCCATCATAACTACCATAGACGAGGTAATACAACACTTCACAGACAAAGCCGCCCAGGAGGCTCTTATTCTTAACAATGCAAAAAATGTTACCATAATAGTCATGGAACCAAACACAGGTGATATTCTTGCCATGACAAACAAACCTGATTACGATCCAAATGAACCGAGACTGCCCTTGGATGAAGGGTTAAAAGAAGAGTGGAAAAATCTTTCCCAAGGAGACCTGCTAAATAAATGGTATGAAATGTGGAGAAATATATCTATTAGCGATATCTATGAACCAGGCTCCACATTTAAAATGATTACTGCTGCCGCTGCATTGGAAGAAAACATAGCTAAGACGGATTCACATTTTTACTGCAATGGTTTTGTCAGGGACATAAAGGGAGTAGAGCTAAAGTGTGCCAGATGGTATAATCCTCATGGAGATCAAACCTTGGTGGAGGCAATGAATAACTCCTGTAACGTAGCTTTTGTCAATCTAGGCAGAATGGTGGGAAGGGATTTACTCTTAAAATACATTAAGGGTTTTGGGTTTGGTGAGACTACTGGAATAGATTTAAATGGAGAGCAAGGTGGAATTATTCCTTCAGACGCAAAGAATATAAAGGAAGTTCAGCTAGCTACCATGTCCTATGGACATGGAATAGCAATAACTCCCCTGCAATTAATCAACTCCCTATCAGCTATAGCCAATGGCGGTAATTTAATGGAGCCCAGATTGGTTAAGGAATTGATAGACGGGGAAGGCAATGTTGTTAAAGGCTTTGAACCAGTGGTTAAAAGGAAGGTAATATCGGAGACTACATCAAATACAATGCTATATATGTTAGAACAGGTTGTCTTAGAGGGTTCGGGAAACAATGCCTATATCCCGGGATTTCGTGTAGGAGGTAAAACAGGTACTGCACAGAAAATAATAGATGGAAGATATGCCCAGGGAAAATATATGGCATCTTTTGTAGCCGTGGCCCCAGTAGATGATCCACAGATAGCAATACTGGTCCTCATCGATGAACCAAGTGCAGGACAATACTATGGTAGTAGTGTTGCTGCACCAGTTGCTAGGGATGTTTTGGAAGAAGCTTTAAACTATTTGGAAATCACACCTATATTTACAGAAGAAGAAAAGGAAAAGATAATAGAGAAGGAATTAGTGCCAGATATTAGAGACATGAAGATAGGAGAAGCAGGGAAGACCCTAACAGATTTGGGCTTCAAGTACACTACAGAATACTTTGAATTGACATCTGAATCTACTGTAATAGACCAATTTCCCTTACCTGGTACAGAGGTTCAGAAAGGCTCTATAGTCGATTTATATTTCAATGAAAAAGATGAAGAGCATTTGATCATGCCATCTTTAATGGACAAGGACAGGGAAGAAGTCATTGAAATATTAGATAGGCTGAATTTGAATTATGAATTAAAGGGTGAAGGCAAAGTGAAGGACCAAGACCCCCCTGCTGGTCGGGTAATTTATAGTGACAGCAAAGTAATAGTTGAATTTGGAATGACTAAAGAGTAATATAAGAGGGGCAACTTTAATAGTTGCCTTTTAATTAACTAAATCCATAGAAGGCGGGTGGAGCTATGAAATTAAAAGATTTACTGGGTGATTATCCATTTACATTGTTAAAGGGGAACCTAGATGTAGAGATTTCTGGGCTTAAGAATGATTCTAGAACCCTTGTAGGGGGGGATCTCTTTGTCGCAGAAAAAGGATTTACTGTCGATGGACATGATTACATCAATACTGCAATAGAAAAGGGTGCACTTGCAGTAGTTTTAGAAAATGAAATTCAAATACAAGAAGATATAACTGTAATTAAGGTGGCAGATTCCGTTGACTCTTTGGCATGGATGGCTAGCTCATTTAACAAAAATCCCTGGAAGGACATAAAAATCATCGGAATCACAGGGACAAATGGTAAAACATCCACTTCATATTTCATTAAGGCCATATTTGAGGAAGAAAAGAAGAAAACAGGTATTATTGGAACCATGGGTGCTATGGTTGGAGATAAGCTAATAGACATAGATAATACGACCCCCAACTCCTTGACAATTCAAAATATCTTAAGGCAAATGCTAGACAGGGGACTAGATACCTGTATAATGGAAGTGTCCTCCCATGCCCTAGAGTTAAAGAGGGTTAATCATATGTTTTTTGACACAGGACTATTTACAAATCTGACCAAGGACCATCTTGATTATCATAAAACCCTAGATAACTATTTCCAAAGCAAGGTGAAACTATTTCATAAGACAAAGAATCAAAACATTGTCAACATTGACGACGAATATGGAGAAAAATTAATTGACCTAATTGACCCAAATATTCCCTTATTGACTTATGGGATTAGGAATAGTGCAGATATATATGCAAGAGATATTGAATTTTCATTAGATAAGGTAAAATTCAATTTAAATACACCTAGGGGGGCAATTGATTTGACCTTGAATGTGCCGGGTGAATTTACCATCTATAATGCCCTGGCGGCAGCATCCTGTGCTTATGCACACCATATTGAACTGGATACAATCAAGAGGGGATTGGAAGCAGTAAAGGGGATAAAGGGCAGGTTCGAGGTTGTAGCTACCAACACAGACTTTACTGTTATAATCGACTTTGCCCATACAGCAGACGGATTAGAAAAAGTGCTGACTGTAATTGATAAGTTTGCAGAGGGAAGGAAAATAGTCGTATTTGGAGCTGGGGGCAATAGGGATAGGAGTAAGAGGCCTGAGATGGGAGAGACAGTTGGAAAACATGCAGATATATCTATTGTAACATCTGACAATCCTAGGTTTGAAGAGCCGGAGAACATAATAAATGATGTTTTAGTAGGTATTATGAAGTCAAAGGGAGAATATGTACGGATAGTGGATAGGAAAGAGGCCATAGAGCATGCCTTAAGTATTGCCAAGGCGAATGACATTATTCTACTAGCAGGGAAGGGCCACGAATTATATACCTCCATTAAAGGAGAAACCATTCCATTTGATGAAAGACAAATAGTTTTAGAATATTTGGAGAAAAAAGACTAACTTCTACTTACTAGAGAGGAGAAAACTATGGTTGAATACATAGACATTCTTAGAAATATTATAATTTCCTTTATGATAACCCTAATATTGGGTCCCATTTTGATTCCCATGCTCAAAAAACTTAAGATTGGGCAATCAGTCAGAGATGATGGACCACAAAGCCATTTAAAAAAATCAGGTACACCGACAATGGGCGGGCTAATCATATTTATAGCCCTAGTCATTACAATATTGACATCTGGTATGTTCAATCGGGATATGCTGGTATTACTCTTGTCTACCTTTGGTTTTGGTCTGATAGGATTTATAGATGATTATATAAAGGTAGTAAAGAGAAGATCCTTGGGCCTCAGAGCCTATCAAAAATTGATAGGGCAGGTTCTTTTGGCTACAATGCTTGCCATCTATCAGCTATCGACCTCCGTTTTAGGCACAAAATTAATCATACCCTTCCTTAGCAATCAATACTTGGATTTGGGTATCTTATATGTACCCTTCATTGCCTTTGTAGTTGTTGGCACTGTCAACAGCGTCAACTTAACCGATGGCTTAGACGGTTTGGCATCAGGTGTTACCCTGATTGTACTTTCATTTTTTGCCCTAGTTG
The DNA here is from genome assembly GCA_041655755.1 of Tissierellaceae bacterium. Lineage (GTDB taxonomy): Bacteria > Bacillota > Clostridia > Tissierellales > Tissierellaceae > JAAYFT01. Next base: position 31,466 of record JBBAEY010000006.1, on the reverse strand, counting down.
CACTTAATCTAGGGATGGTAAGTATTTCGATATTTTCGACAACCCTAGCAGGTGCCTGTTTAGGATTTTTAATACACAATGTATATCCAGCAAAAATCTTCATGGGAGATACGGGGTCCATGGCCTTGGGGGGAGCAGTTTCTGCCATAGCCATTCTATTAAACCTACCCCTGCTCATACCAATAGTAGGGGGGATATATTTTATTGAAGCATTATCTGTTATTATACAGGTTATATCCTTCAAAACCACAGGGAAAAGGGTTTTCCTCATGAGCCCTCTTCATCACCACTTTGAGCAAAAAGGGTGGAAGGAAATAAAGGTAGTAGCAGTATTTTGGACAGTTACAGTAATTCTTAGCTTAATTGGTTTAATTAGTTTAAGTTAAAGAAAGAAGGTTGGTTAGATGTATTTAAAGAATAAGAGGGTATTGGTATTGGGACTAGGAGTCTCAGGTTTATCTACAGTAAAGGCCCTTCATAGCTTAGGTGCCCACATTGTGGTATCAGATAAAAAAACTGAGGAAGAATTGGTTAGTTTTTTTCAGGATATAGGTGAGATTTATCTAGAAAAACACCTAGCTACAGACAATATAGACTTGGAAGAAGTTGACCTAATCGTTAAAAGTCCAGGGATACCACCTAGCAATCCTATCCTATTTAAGGCCAATAGCAGAAATATAGAGATTATTACAGATATAGAACTGGCCTATAGGATATCCAAGACAGAGAATATAGTTGCCATAACGGGTACCAATGGAAAGACCACAACTACAGCCCTAGTAGCTGAAATCTTTAAGGAGGCAAATTACAAAACCCATGTATCAGGGAATATTGGTGTGGGCATTCTATGGGATATGATTAATTCAGATAAAGATGATTTTTTTATTGTAGAGGCCAGCAGCTTTCAGCTAGAAAATACAATTCACTTCAAGCCGAAGGTCAGTTTAATTACAAATATTTCACCGGATCATTTAGATTGGCATGGCAGCATAAATAACTACATAGAGGCCAAGAAAAAGATATTTATAAATCAGGACCAAGGCGATTTTACAGTGTTGAATTATGAAGATGAAAAGCTTAGAGAAATGGGAAAGGATATAAATTCCAATCTTATATGGTTTAGTTCCTCTAGGATTCTAGACAGGGGCGTATACAAAAATGAAAATAATATAGTCATAAATGATGGGAAAGATGAGAAGGCAGTAATCCCTTGTAATGAGCTGAAACTACCGGGAAAGCACAATTTAGAAAATGTCCTTGGCGGAGTCGCAATTGCATGGGTTATGGGAGTTGAACTGGAATACATACGAAGAGTTTTAAAGAGATTTCAAGGGGTCGAGCACAGGATTGAGTTCGTCAGGAATATAAATGGAAGATCCTTTTACAATGACTCTAAGGGAACAAATCCTGACTCTACCACAAGGGCAATCGAAGCTATAGAGGAGCCTATTATCTTAATAGCAGGTGGATACGATAAGGGTGTAGAATTCGACGGTTTGATAGCTTCATTCAGGGGAAAAGTAAAGGGACTTATCCTCCTAGGGCAGACAAAAAATAAGATAAGGGAAGCTGCCCTAAGAAGTGAATTTGAAAACATACACCTAGTTGAAAGCATGGAAGAAGCCGTCAATTTGTCCTATAAACTTGCCTTAGGGGGGGATAATATTTTATTGTCACCTGCCTGTGCATCCTGGGGAATGTACAAGGATTTTGAAGAAAGAGGTATAGATTTTAAGAGACTGGTCCACGATTTAGAGGTGAAGTAAAATGGCAAAAGCTAGAACAATAAAAAGTAAAAAGGCAGTTGATTTTAGCCTCCTAATGTCTACCTTAATATTGGTATTCATAGGAATTATCATGGTTTTTAGTTCATCCTGGCCGGAGGCAATGCAGGAGTTTAATAATGGTTATCATTTTTTAAAAAAACAAATAATAGCTGCCTTAGTTGGTCTAGTGGGCCTCTTACTATGTATGAATATCGACTATAAGATATGGAAAAAATATTCCCTTTTGATATTTATATCTTCTTTAATCCTAGTCGGTCTCTTGTTTACGAGTTTAGGAGTGGAATTGAAGGGTGCTAGAAGGTGGCTAAATTTTGGTTTCACTACCTTTATGCCTTCTGATGCTGTAAAGATAGCTTCTATTATCTTTTTCTCCAGTTTTTTATCTAACAAAAAAGAAAAGGTTTCCTCCCTAGTACATGGGACAATACCTGCATTGGCCATCATTGGAATAGCAACAATGGCAGTTTATATACAGAAAGACCTGGGAACCACAGTTACCTTGGGAGCCACCTTGCTAGGTATATTTTTTGTATCGGGTATGAACATCTTGCATTTGTTTTTCCTATCTATATCAACTGTAGGTCTAGGATTTTTGGCTGTATCCGGGGAGAAAAATGCCTATAGGTTGGATAGATTGATTGCTTTTAGGGATCCCTTCGCCTACAAGCTGGATATAGGCTGGCAGGCAGTTCAATCCCTCTATGCTCTAGGCTCAGGTGGCTTATTTGGCCTGGGGCTAGGCAAGAGCAGGCAAAAGTTTTTCTATATACCAGAGTCATACAATGACTTTATATTTTCTATTATCGGGGAAGAATTAGGTTTCCTAGGTACCCTTGTAATTATCCTTATTTTTATGATTCTTATCTGGAGGGGTATAAGAATAGCCCTAAGTATAGAAGATACATTTGGATCCTATCTGGCTTCTGGCATTACAGCCCTAGTAACTGTCCAATCCCTGGTACATATAGCAGTAGTCACCTCGTCAATTCCAACTACAGGCATAACCTTGCCCCTCATATCCTATGGAGGGAGCTCCCTGATGATTTACATGTCGGCCATAGGAATACTTTTAAACATTTCAAGACATGCAAATTTAGATAGGAGTTGAGTATATTGAAGTATTTAATTACTGGTGGAGGTACCGGTGGACACATTTATCCTGCCCTGGCCATAGCAGAGGAAATAAAATCACGAGATCAAAACGCTGAAATACTCTATGTGGGTACAAAAAATGGTTTAGAGGCAGAGTTAGTAAGTAGAGCTGGGTTTAAGTTCAGGACCATAAGGGTAAAAGGCATGCCCAGGAAAATAAACAGGGAATCATTCATTGCTTTTAAAGAACTACTCCATGGCCTGTTTGAATCCAATAAGATAATCAAAGAATTCAAACCTGATATAGTCGTAGGAACAGGTGGATATGTCAGTGGACCAGTTGTTTATATGGCAAAGAAACGTGGGATATCAGCTATAATACATGAACAAAATGCCTATCCCGGTATTACAAATAAAATACTGTCTAGGTATGTAGATAAGGTTGCTGCGACATTTGACGAGTCTAAAAAATACTTTAAATATCCAGAGAGGGTTCATATTACGGGAAATCCTATCCGCAAAGAGATTGGTCAAATAAAAAAGGAAGATGCCTACAGGGACCTAGCCATAGAAAGTAAAAATCCCTTTATACTATCCTTTGGAGGCAGTGGGGGACAAAAAAAATTAAATGATGCCATATTTAACCTTATAAAGGATATAAGCACTAATAAAAGGGAAATTCAGTTAATTCACGTTACAGGAAAACGGCTATATGATGATTTTATAAGGAAGCTAGATGAAAGCAAGATTATACTTGACAAAAATATTAAAGTTTATCCTTATTTTTATCAGATGCCCCAGGCATTAAATATAGCTAGCCTAGTCATAACTTCTGCCGGTGCTATTACCCTAGCAGAGCTAGCAGCAGTGGGGGTGCCAAGTATTTTAATACCTAAATCCTATACTGCTGAAAATCATCAGGAGTACAATGCGAGAGTTTTTGAACAGGAAGGTGCATCAATTTTAGTACTAGAGAAGGATATAAATGATGAATACTTAAATAGTATTATATATGATATAGTCTATGATAGTAGAAAATTGTCCCAAATGAGGGAAAATTGTAAAAAACTTGGGAAAAAAGAGGCATCGGAAAATATCTATAGCTTGTTGAAATCCCTTGCTAGCAAATAAGATGTAACCCTAAATTCACCAATGCATAATATGTTATAAACATTTATTGGATGCGGAGGTGGTTTAGTGGAAAAGTATATTATCAATGGTGGTAATAAACTAAGCGGAGAAACATCGGTATTAGGAGCAAAAAATTCAGTTCTTCCAATCCTAGCTGCTACAGTCATAGGTAACAACAGAAGTACCATATTAAACATTCCAAACCTAAGAGATGTGGAAATAATGGAGCATATACTACTGTCGCTGGGTTGCATAGTTGAAAGAATAGGCAATACCATAATGGTAGATTCCAGACCCCTAAATAGTATAGTGATACCAGAGGATCTAGTCAGGGAAATGAGGTCTTCTATAATCCTTATGGGGGCAATGCTATCCCGGGTCAAGGAAGTAGTTATAACATATCCGGGTGGGTGTGAGATAGGTCCAAGGCCAATAGATTTACATCTGAAGGCACTTAGGCATATGGGGGCAGAAATAGAAGAATCTTACGGGCAATTATACTGTAAAACCAATGGGCTTAAGGGAGCAGATATTCAATTAGATTATCCCTCTGTCGGGGCTACAGAAAATATTATTTTAGCTGCCGTAACAGCAAGTGGAATTACAGTCATAAGAAATGCAGCTAGAGAGCCTGAAATTATAGATTTACAAAACTACTTAAACAAGTTAGGTGCAAGGGTTTCAGGAGCAGGTACATCTGTCATAACCATAGAGGGCGTCAAGGAATTTAAAGATGTAACCCATACCATAATCCCTGATAGGATTGTAGCAGGTACCCTGATGGTCGCTTCTGCCATTACAGGTGGGGATATAATTTTAAAAAACGTAATAGTAGACCATCTACTCAGCATTATTGCAAAACTTAGGGAGACGGGGACACTTATATACGCCAATGAAAATACCATAAAGGTATCAGGGCCTAAGAAGTTAAACTCAATCGAGATGCTGCAAACTCTACCTTATCCTGGGTTTCCAACAGATATGCAGGCTCAATTGATGGCCCTATTGTCTGTGGCCAATGGCACCAGCATCATCTGTGAAACAGTCTTTGAAAATAGATACAAGCACGCTGAGGAATTGACCAGGATGGGCGCAAATATAAAGATATTTGGCAGGGTAGCAGTTGTAAAAGGAGTAAAGGAATTGACCGGTGCAAAAGTAACGGCAAAAGACTTACGAGGTGGAGCTGCACTGACCTTGGCAGGCCTAGTATCAAGGGGAACAACAGAGGTTAGTCAAATTTTCCATATAGAACGAGGGTATGAGAACTTCCATACCATATTGCAAAATTTAGGAGCTAATATTGTAAAGACTAATTAGCGGCATAGCTGCTAGTTAGTTGAAAGGACAAGCAGGGGTGTAACCATGAAAAAGCTAACTAGGGTTGAAAAAAAAAGGAAGCGAAGAAGAATAATATTTAGATTATTTCTTTTAATTGTAATTGCTTTTTCAATTGGAATATATGCAATTAATTCGGATTTTTTTTTAATTAAAAATATTACTGTATTAGGGAATAATAAGCTATCAAAAGAGAATATTATTACTGCAGTTCCCATAAATATTGGTGAGAATATATTGAGGATAAGTATAAAAGAAGGGGAAAAAAGCCTACTGAAATTGCCCTATATAAAAGAAATAAAGGTCAAAAGAAAATTTCCTAGAGATATTTTAATCAACATTGTCGAGAGAAAAGAAATAGCTCAAATAAAAAGAGATTTTTCCCTATTACTAGTAGATGAAGAAGGGTATATATTAGATGTTATAAACGAAGAAAAGGAAAAACTGCCAATCTTTCATGGAATTAGCGTGGGAAATCTAAAGGCAGGTGAAAGCTTAAATTTGTCAGAGGATATTGGGCATAATTTAGACTTCATTAAAGAAGCTAATATCATTGGGATATTGACAAAGATGGATGAAATATATATGGTAGATAATAACAATGTCAGTATTGTATTAAATAATAGTATTAATGTTGCCTTTGGCACCATAAATAATGTAGAATATAAGTTGAAACTATTAAATGAAGTTCTAAAGGATATTGAAAAAAAACAACTATCTTGTAAGATGATATTAATGGATAAAGGTGATAATCCTATTATTGTTCTCAATGAAGAGTAGGGGAGATATGATGAAAAAGTTTAAGGAATATATAGCGCTTACTTTAGTATCCATTTTTCTTGGAATTATTTTATCTATTCAGTTTAAGACCATAAATAAAACAGTTGGAGAAGGTGTATTACCTACCCAAAGGGCACAGCAGCTTGCTACAGAACTAAAGAAGGCTCAAAATGAGAGGGAAGTACTGTCGAAAACTATTGAAGAGCTTGAGGGTAAAATCAAGCAATATGAAATGGGAGAAGTCGATAAAAACGTATATGTAGAGAACCTATATAGCGATACCATGAAATATAGAATGCTGGCAGGCTATTTAGATTTGGAAGGCCCTGGAGTTGTCATGGAGATAAACGATCCTCCAGTAGATATAGAGTATGGAGAAATGTATAGTATAATTGACGAACTGGATTTAGTACTGCAGGTTATCTCTGTTTTAAATGCGGCAGATGCAGAGGCCATATCCATAAACGATCAAAGATATACTTCCTTTACTGAAATAGAAAAGGCAGGAAATCACATAGAAATCAATGGGGTATCAACTAGCACCCCCATTGTAATAAAGGCAATTGGCAGAGCAGATACATTAGAAGCTGCCCTTAATCTAAAGGGGGGCATTGTAACAATGCTTAGGGCCTATGATTATTTAGTACAAGTATATCAAGAGAAAAGCATTACTATCCCCAGGTCAAGAAAAGTCAAAGAATTTATCTACAGTATTCCCTTTGAAGAAAATTCTAATTGATGGGTGATATTATGAGAAGGCATAATCCCAAAATCATCTTAACCATATTTAGTATAATAGTGGGCATATTTATAGCTAACCAGATAAAGCTAAAACTTGAGACTTTCACGCCTGTTACCATAAAATCACTACAGGCAACAAAGGCTGAAATTACATCTGTAAACAATGAAATATCGGAGTTAAACAAAATATTAAAGGCGAAAGAGGAAGAACTAGCACTGTTAGAAAACATTGCAATGGGAGACGACAATATACTAGATATTTTGAAAAATGACATTAGCTATAATAAACTCTACTCTGGGCAAACATCTCTAAAAGGTCCGGGAATTGTAATTAAAATGTACGACAATCCAGAGGAGAGATCCTATGGATTTGACCTTAACGACGACTTAATACACGATGTTGATATCTTGAATATTTTAAATGACTTAAAGATCGCAGGAGCTGAGGCCATAAGCGTAAATGGCGAAAGGGTATTGTCAACATCTGAAATAAAATGTGCAGGACCAACCATTAGGATTAATGGTAGAAGTACAGCCACACCCTTTGTTATTAAGGCCATAGGTGATCCCAAGCTTCTCTATGCCTCTGTAAATGCACCGGGTACCTATGGGGATATCTTAAAAATTTATAGTATTGGGTTTGAAACGACAGTTGAGGATATGTTATATATACCCGGTTATAAGGGGGTTTTCAACTATAGATTTGCCAAGCCACTAGGAGAGGATGATTAGATTGTTTTTTGCACTCATAGGGATTTTAATTGGAATTATAATAGGTTTTCTAATGCCATATACGTATAATGCTTCTTATTCCTTATACATTTCCGTTGCAATATTGGCTTGCTTGGATTCAGTATTCGGTGGTATTAGATCAAACCTAGAAAAAAACTTTAACATAAATATTTTCATATCAGGTTTTTTTGGGAATGCCGCCTTGGCCGCATTTCTAGCATATTTAGGTGACAAACTAGGAGTACCTCTTTATTATGCAGCCATATTTACATTTGGAGGTAGACTATTTGAAAACTTTGCAAAGATAAGAAGGATAATTCTATTTAGAAGAAAAGAAACTAATTAGGAGCACTTTTAAATTCAAATTAGGTAACCAATATGACAAGGGGGAAATGGTATGTTCGATTTTGACGTAGATGTAGATCAATTTGCTAAAATAAAAGTGATTGGCGTGGGCGGTGGTGGAAACAATGCCGTAAATAGAATGGTGGAAAATGGAGTTAGGGGCGTAGATTTTATTGCCCTTAATACAGATAGACAAGCCCTCAACTCATCAAAGGCAGAAGTAAAATTGCAGTTGGGAGAGAAATTGACAAAGGGTCTAGGGGCTGGTGCCAATCCAGAGATTGGGGCCAAAGCTGCAGAAGAAAACCGCAATGAGATTGTAGAGATGGTAAAGGGAGCAGATATGATATTTATTACTGCTGGAATGGGTGGTGGCACTGGAACAGGTGCAGCACCAGTTGTTGCAGAAATCGCCAAGGAACTGGGCATACTGACAGTGGGCGTTGTTACAAAGCCCTTTACCTTCGAGGGACCTAAGAGGCAGCAACATGCTGAGCAAGGTATCGAGGAACTAAGGACAAAGGTTGATACCCTAGTTACAATACCAAATGATAGACTGCTCCAAGTTGCAGATAAAAAAACAACCATGATAGAGGCATTTTTAATGGCTGATGAAGTACTTAAGCAAGGAATTCAAGGCATATCGGATTTAATCGCTGTTCCAAACTTGATAAACTTAGACTTTGCAGACGTAAAGACAATAATGTTTAATAAGGGCATTGCACATATGGGTATTGGTAAGGCCGCAGGAGATAATAGGGCAACTGAAGCTGCTAAACAGGCCATCAGGTCCCCACTTTTAGAAACCTCCATCGAGGGAGCAAAATCAGTACTATTAAACATCACTGGTGGTGGAGATATGGGAATATTTGAGGTCAACGAAGCAGCAGATTTAATTAGAGCTTCAGTGGACAAGGATGCAAATATTATATTTGGTGCGGGCATTGACGACAGCCTAAAGGAAGAAATTAAAATAACAGTTATAGCTACAGGATTCGACTTTGATTCCTCCGGTAGATTGACGGGGACCATATCAGCCTTAGTTAACAACTTAGATGTAGCAGCAGCAAAGGACGATGAAGACGAACTGGATATACCAATTTTCCTGAGAAGAAAAGATAAAAGATAAATTAGCAAATAAAAAACGTATCTAATATTGTTGAGATACGTTTTTTTTATTTGCTTTGCTACGACAAAAAATTCAACTTAAATGTCCTATAATTATTTCAAGGGAATAGAATGTATATTAGGTCAAATTATCACAGGGGGAATTCCTTTGTATATTGTAGCTGAATATTTATTTATAGAAAACCTATTGATAAACTATATAATACTTTACATAGGGAAATTGATGACAAAAACAGAGGTAAAGAGAGTAAGAATATTCATTGCATCTGCAATTGCAGGACTTTACCCATTTCTACTTTTTACGTCATCGGCATACTTTTTCATGAATTTTCTGGTAAAGATTTTAGTTTCAGTCCTAATAATAAAATTGGCCTATGGGGCAAGGTCTATCCGGCTCTTCATTAAACAGTTCATTGCCTTCTATACAATTTCCTTCATTTTTGCAGGCGCAAGCATTGGTTTATATTTCTTTTTAGCCAATCTAGATCACATGCCACTCAAATTTAAGGATATGGTTGGCAATTTCCCAGCTAGGTATTTGGTCCTAGGTATATCCCTAGGTGGGATAATGATTAAGGATATATTTGAGTACTATGGGGAGAAAAGCATAAGGAATAAGGAAGTCTTTAATATTCACCTATCCCTTAGGGGGGAAACCGTATTCATAAAGATGCTCAACGACAGTGGCAATTCACTAATAGAGCCTATTTCAAAACTACCAGTGGCAATCGTAGAATATCACGCCATTTCAGATATACTTCCCCCTTGTATAAGAGAGGTCTTCGATTTAGAAAAAGAAAGCGATTTCTTATATTTGGAAAGCTTAATCAGGAAATTGGGTAAGGATATGACCCTGAGGCTTATTCCCTTCAAATCCATTGGTTCTTCCAATGGCTTGCTACTGGGATTTAAGCCTGATTATATAAGGCTTCCATCTGGCAAAAAATACAGGGATATATTTGTTGCCATATATAATAGTAAATTGTCTACAGATGAACAATACAGGGGACTCATAAATCTAGAGATTATAAAAGGAAGGGGAATTTATGATGATGAGAATAGTGGTGAAATCCAAGCTATTACTATATAAGATTCTAAGAAAGTTTAATTTAGTCAAGGGCATTTATTATATTGGCAGTGGTGAGGTACTTCCACCACCATTAAAACCTGAAGAAGAACAATATTACTTATCCCTATTAAAAGATGATGACTCTGTAAAGGGAATTTTAATTGAAAGGAATTTAAGGCTAGTTGTATATATAGCAAGAAAGTTTGAAAATACAAAAATTTCTATAGAGGATTTAATCTCCATAGGAACTATAGGGCTTATAAAAGCAGTAAATACCTTTGATCCAGATAAGAAGATAAAATTGGCAACCTATGCCTCAAAGTGTATTGAAAATGAGATATTAATGTATCTAAGGAGAACCAGTAAAATGAAATCAGAAATATCCCTAGATGAACCCTTGAATATTGATTGGGATGGCAATGAATTACTGTTATCAGACATACTTGGAACAGATGGAGACGTAATATTTAAAGACATTGAATCAGAGGTCGATAAACTCCTCTTATCACAGGCCATTGAGAAGTTGTCAGGTAGAGAAAAGACAATCATAGAATTGAGATTTGGCCTACATAATAGCAGGGAAATGACCCAAAAAGAAGTAGCGGATCTTCTGGGTATATCCCAATCCTATATATCTAGATTAGAGAAAAGGATAATAAAAAGGCTGAGGAAGGAAATGGTAAAGCTCATGTAAAGAAGATAGATTCCAAATCTTTATTTTGAATAAAAAAACCAATAGGGGTAATAATTTTTAAGGAAAGGGGGAATACAGCATGAAAGGATGAAAGTAAATGCATGTATCCAAAGTGGAGATATGTGGTGTAAACACATCAAAACTCCCCGTACTGACCAATGAAGAAATGCAGGCCCTCTTTATAAAAATTAAGGCGGGAGATCTGAAAGCTAGGGAGGAATTTATCCAAGGAAATTTAAGGTTAGTTTTAAGTATAATACAAAGATTTAACAGAAGAGGAGAGCATGTAGATGATTTATTCCAAGTTGGTTGCATAGGATTAATTAAGGCCATTGACAACTTTGATTTAAGTCAAAATGTTAGGTTCTCCACCTATGCCGTACCCATGATTATTGGCGAAATAAGAAGGTATTTAAGAGACAATAATTCCATAAGGGTGTCTAGGTCTCTAAGGGATATTGCCTATAGGGCATTACAGGCAAGGGAGCAGTTAATAAATAAAAACTCTAAGGAGCCGACCATTTATGAAATAGCAGAGGAATTGAATTTGCCCAAGGAGGAGATAGTATTTGCTTTGGAGGCAATTCAGGAGCCCATTTCACTATTCGAACCAATTTTTCACGACAGCGGAGATGCCATATTTGTAATGGATCAGATAAAGGATGAAAAGGCAGAAGAGGAAATCTGGCTTAGTGAAATAGCCCTAAGGGAGGCAATTGAAAAACTCAATGGCAGGGAAAGGCAAATATTAAACTTGAGATTTTATGAAGGGAAGACTCAAATGGAGGTAGCAGACGAAATAGGTATATCGCAGGCACAGGTATCGAGGTTGGAAAAGAATGCCCTGAGGCAGATGAGAAAATATATATAAGGAATAATATTAATCCCACTGATTTTGTCATATATTTGTCCTATTATTATATATTCATAATAGGGGATAAAATATGGAAAGAGGTGGGATTGTGTTAAAATTGTCAGAAATAAGAGAAAAAGAAATAATAAATATCAACAATGGAGAAAGGATGGGCTATGTTGACGATTTTGAACTAAATCTTGAGAAAGGATATGTGGATGCCCTTGTAATATCTGGCGTAGGAAAAATACTAGGCTTATTTGGCAGGAATACAGAAATTATTATCAGTTGGAATAATATAGTTAGAATAGGGACAGATACCATTTTAGTCGACTATAAAAAGGAAATATCTAAATAGACATTTAGCATCCAATATACTATAATTAAAGGTAATAGTTAAAAATTTACGTATCCGAATTTATTAAAGAAGGTGAGCATATGAAGTGTCCCTTTTGTTCATACGATGAATCAAAGGTAATTGACTCAAGACCAATTGGAGAAGGACAAGCAATTCGAAGGAGAAGGGAGTGTATTAGCTGCGGAAAAAGGTTTACAACCTACGAGAAAATTGAGGAAACACCCCTAGTAGTAGTCAAAAAAGGTGGCAATAGACAGACCTATGATAGGAATAAATTGCTAAATGGAATAATGAAGGCTTGTGAAAAAAGGCCGGTGTCAATGGATACCATAGAGGGCATTGTAGATGAAATAGAAAGGTCAATTTCTCTGGAAAAGGAAGTTACATCTGAAGCAATTGGAGAAATGGTGATGAACATGATGAAGAATATAGACGATGTTGCCTATGTGAGATTTGCATCGGTCTATAGGCAATTCAAGGACATTAATTCTTTTATGGAAGAGTTAAAAAAGATTTTGGATGAGGGAAGATAAATATGGGGATTATAAGAAAAAACTTCAAGGATATATTGTATTTTGAGATTGAAGGATTTAGCCTTGATAATGATATGAGTCACCTGTTTACAAGTAGAATTGGCTGGAATCAGGATGATATTTTTAAGGACATAGGTGAGCTAATCAATATTCCAAGGTCCAGTATATATTCAGCTAGGCAGGTCCACGGGACAGATGTCCTAGTTATTAGAGGGCAAAATAACTTGGAAATTAAAGACTTGGAGCTAGATGGCCTAATTACAGATGTAAAGGGTATAGCCCTATGCACCTACCATGCCGACTGCGTTCCCATATATTTTTACGATAAAGTAAAGAAGGTTATTGGGATGGCTCATGCTGGTTGGAAAGGCACACTAAACAATATAGCCAGTGAAATGATTAATAGTATGGTAAAGAATTTCAATTCGAATTTGACTGATATTTTTGTAGCACTGGGACCTTCCATTGGCCCATGCTGCTATGAGATAGGTGAGGACTTGCACAGTTTATTTAAGGAAAGCTATGTTAATAATCCTAATATAATTGTGAGGAAGGGCGAAAAGATTTATTTGGACCTTTGGGAGGCAAACATTATAAATTTAATTGCTAGTGGAATTAAAAAAGAGAATATTTACCTAAGTGATTATTGCACAGCCTGTAACACAGACACTCTTTACTCATATAGAAGAGAAAAGGGAACAAAAAACAGGATGCTTGCGGTAATTTCTTTAGGTTAATAGATAAAGCAAGTAGATGTACTTCATTACCTTATGCAATTTTTAGTAAAATAAATGAACTAAGGAGGTAAAGTTAATGAAAAAGGAAAATGTAAGGGTAATAGTATGGGGTTTAGGAGCGATGGGGAAGGGAATTACAGAAATGCTTCTAAATAAAAAAGGAGTTGAGCTAGTAGGTGCAATAGTAAGGGGAGACAAAATTGGCAAAAGCATGTATGACTTCCTTGATATAGAAAGAGAAGGCAGAAAAGACCTATTGACTGGCTCCTACGAAGACGTTATTAAAGAAGGAGTTGCTGATGTTGTAATCATAGCTACAGACTCCTTTACAAAAGACAATTATGACAAAATAAAGTATTGCCTAGATAGAAAAATCAATGTCATTTCTACTGCAGAGGAAATGTCATATCCAAGAGCCCAAGAGCCAGAACTAGCGGACCAGTTGGATAAGATTGCAAGGGAAAATGGAGTGACAGTCCTTGGCACTGGCATCAATCCAGGGCTTATTATGGACCTACTGGTAATTACCTTAACCGGTGCATGTATTGACGTTGACAGTATAAAAGCTGAGAGAGTAAATAACCTTTCACCCTTTGGGCCAGCCGTTATGCACGAGCAGGGGGTAGGTATAACAGTGGACGAGTTTAACAGAAGAGTAGAAGAAGGCACCTTGGCAGGCCATGTTGGTTTCCCCGAATCAATCAACATGATTGCAGATGCCTTAGGCTGGAAATTGTCAGATGAAATAGAGCTGTCAAGGGCCCCTATCGTTTCGACAGTTCATAGAAAGGCACCAAATGCAGAGGTAGAGGCGGGGGATGTTGCAGGATGCAATATGAAGGGATATGGTTATGTTGACGGAGAGATGAAAATTGAAATGCTGCATCCACAGCAGGTAGAGCCACAATTAGAGGGTGGAACCACTGGCGACTATATCACCATAAAGGGTACACCTAATATAAATATGCAAATAAGCCCAGAAGTGCCAGGAGGCATAGGGACCATTGCTATGACTGTAAATATGATACCAAATGTTATCAATGCTAGACCCGGATTAAAGACAATGATTGATTTACCAGTCCCAAGGGCAATTATGGGGGACATGAGGGAGCTTATTGAAGAGTAAGGACTTTAACTAGTGGAAAGGTGGGATTACAATGGACGCTAAACGTGGAGATTGGGTAAGAATTCACAATATAGTCTTGGAAGTAGGGCAGAGGGCGACAAATATTCCAGAGGATACCCAAAATGTACCCTTGGAAATGTGGGATAAGGGATTTTTATTAGACGAAGAAGCAAGGTTTGGAGACAAGGTCAAGGTCGAAACCTATATAGGTAGGACCATAGAAGGAACATTAATTGAAGTAAACCCTTACTATAAACACGATTTTGGGAAGTCAGTTCCAGAATTACTGTATATTGGTCGTCAGGCAAAGGAACTATTAGCAGAGGACGGTGAAAACAATGACTAAAGATATGACTTATGATGCAGTCATGGCTAGAAGGGGAGAGATAATGAAGGAGGCTGTAGGCATAGATTATGAAATTTTTGAATCTGGCAGTATAGCCTTTGATTATGAGAGAATGATGAAGGAAACGGGTTACAGCCTAGAGGAAATCGAAGAAATTCAGGGCAGGACAGGAGTTGGAAATACACCAGTCCTAGAGCTTAAAAACCTGACAAGATTGGCAAGAAAGTTCGCCCCTGAAGGCAAGGGAGCAAGGATATTTATTAAAGATGAAGCTAGCAATCCATCTGGCAGCTTTAAGGCCAGGAGGGCAGCTACTGCCTGCTATCATGCAAAGAAACTTGGCTACAAGGGTGTAATTGCAGCTACATCAGGAAATTATGGGGCAGCCGTGGCATCTCAAGCAGCAATGCAGGGCCTAAAATGTATAATAGTCCAAGAATGCTATGATTCCAAGGGCAAGGGCCAACCTGAGATTATTGAAAAAGCAAGGGCCTGTGAAGCATATGGTGCGGAAGTAGTACAGCTTACCGTTGGTCCTGAGTTATTCTATACCTTCCTAGTATTACTTGAGGAAACTGGATATTTTAATGCCTCCTTGTATTCTCCCTTTGGAATTGCCGGGGTGGAAACCCTAGGATATGAAATATCAAAACAATTCAGGGAAAGAGAAGGAAGGGACCCAGATGCAGTGGTCATAACTAATGCAGGTGGTGGCAACCTAACAGGTACAGCAAGGGGACTAATAAAAGCAGGGGCACTAGATACAAAAATAATCGGGGCAAGTGTAAGTTTGCAAGGGCTGCATATGGCCTCAGATACTCAATTCAATAAAAAGTCATTTACCACAGGACATACAGGTTTTGGTATACCTTTCTCTACATGGCCAGACAGGTCTGACGTACCTAGATCAGCAGCCAGGCCACTTAGATATATGGATAGGTATGTCACATTCAATCAGGGTGTAGTCTTTTATATGACAGAGCTACTGGCCCAACTAGAGGGATTAGAAAGGGGCCCAGCAGGCAATACATCTCTGGCAGCAGCATTTAAGCTTTCACAGGAAATGGACAAAGATCAAATAATTGTCGTACAGGAAACCGAATACACTGGAGCAGGAAAACATATAAATCCCCAACTTACATTTGCTAGGGAAAACGGCATTGAAATAATAATTGGTGACCCAGACGACGAAATTCCTGGCAAGAATATTATATTGCCCAAGGATCCATCTTTTGTTAAGATTACTGACTTGGATTTAAACAAAACTAGAAGGTCCTTTATAAGGAATGCAGTAGAAAATGCCAAGGTTGAAAAAGTTACTGAAGAAGATTTAGATTTCCTAGTCCAAGATACCAAGTCAAGTCTTGATTTTGTTAAGGGAATATTGGATGAATTAGGTGTAGGATATTAAGGAGGTAGACAATGAAAAGAACAGATGATTTTCAAGAAAGAAGAAAACATTTGGCTAGTCTGTCTGAGGAGGAGTTAGAGCAGAGATTTTGGGAACTAGCAGAAAACATAGTGGAACCCATTGTGGAATTAGCATATAAAAACACCTCCCCTTCCATTGAAAGATCTGTGCTCTTGCGAATGGGATTTTCAAGTCTCGAAGCAAAAACTCTAGTAGATGGAGTTATGGACAGGGGCTTAATGGGTAAGGGTGCAGGCCACCTAATCTATAGGTTAGCCAAAGAAAAGAACATGGAAATAAGGGAAACTGGTTTAAAATTAATAGAGGGTGAGATGTGGGACGACCTGATTGCCATATTTAAGGGAGGTGCCTACTAATGGAATTGAAAGCAAATGAAAAACTAAACATAGACAATATATTAAAGGACATAGATAAGTATAGGCCCAGAAGGAGGGGCTGGCACTGGAGAGAAGGAGTCGGAGAAGTTAGGGAAATAGGGAAATTTGAATACTATGATAGTTCATTTTCCCTAGAAAGTAGTCAGCCACTACCTGCGGCAAAGTATTTTGAAAACATTGACCCTCAACCAGGCCCCGTCATCACTACAGAGATTGCTTCAGGTAGATTTGAAGACGATATTAGACGAATGAGAATGGCAGCCTGGCACGGTGCAGACCATATTATGGTCATCAGGACTGCTGGACAGTCACACTTTGAAAGCCTTATAGAGGGAACACCCCAGGGAGTAGGAGGTATACCTATTTCTAGAAAACAAGTTAGGGCACAGAGAAAGGCCCTAGATTTCATTGAAGATGAGGTAGGTAGGCCAATTAATTACCACTCCTATGTATCAGGCGTTGCAGGACCTGAAATTGCAGTAATGTTTGCCGAGGAAGGGGTAAATGGAGCCCATCAAGATCCTCAGTACAATGTGCTTTATAGAAATATCAACATGATTAGGTCCTTTGTAGATGCAGCCGAGGCTAAAAAACTAATGACCTGGGCAGATATTGCCCAAATAGATGGGGCCCACAATGCCAATGCTACGGCTAGGGAGGCCTGGAAGGTAATGCCAGAGTTAATGGTCCAACATGCCATAAACTCCATATTTTCAGTTCAAGTAGGCATGAAAAAGGAAAATATTTGTCTGTCTACAGTACCACCTACAGCACCGCCAGCACCTTGTATGAGGCTTGATTTGCCCTATGCAGTGGCACTAAGGGAATTATTCGAAGAATATAAGATGAGGGCCCAAATGAATACAAAATATATGGAGTCCTCAACTAGGGAGGCTACAGTTACCCATGTGCTCAACCTGCTGATTTCTCAATTGACTAGGGCAGACATCCAGTCTACAATTACACCTGACGAAGGAAGAAATGTACCCTGGCATATATACAATATAGAAGCTGTGGATACTGCAAAACAAGCCTTCTCGGGAATGGATGGACTAGGCACAATGGTAGAGGTCAAGAGAGACGGAAAAGAATTAGCAGACAAGGTAAGGGAGCTAAAGGAGAGGGCTATACTCTTCATGGAGGAAATACTGGAGGTTGGAGGCTATTTCAATGCAGTGGAGCAAGGGTTTTTTGTAGATTCAGGCTACTATCCTGAAAGAAACGGAGACGGCATAGTAAGGAAGATAGACGGAGGAGTTGGGGAAGGAACCATATTTGAAAGAGACGAGGATTATATGGCACCAGTTACAGCCCACTTCGGCTACAATAATATAGGCCAATATGACCAGGATATGGCAGAGAATCCAGCCCTACTCATAGGTGGGTCAACACTAGAGAAACCTGAAAAGATAGTATTTATAGATGAACTAGATGAAAACGACAATGTAAATGTAAGGCTAGAAGAAGTTAAGGAATTGAGAAATTCCACGAAGATTAAGCCTGAAATGGAGTGGCTTGGAGATGGGGTAGTGCTGACTACACTCTTCCTGCCAACTGACGAGAGAACGGCTGAGTTTGCGGCCATAGAAATAGGCAAGAAAATGGGATTGGAAGATGTAGAGGTAATACACAAGGAAATAATGCAGGAAGCAGAAGGTACGAGGATTGAATTAAAGGGCAGGGTTAGTTTCAATATAGATATAAATGACCTAGTTATACCGCCAAAGCCAAAGATATTGACTGAGGAAGAAATTAGGGAAGATATAGGAAAAACCCCAATGAAAATAGTTGCCGCCACAGTAGGTGAGGATGAACACTCTGTTGGACTCAGGGAAATCATAGACATCAAGCATGGGGGCATTGAAAAATACGGCATTGAGTGCCATATATTGGGTACGTCCGTATCAGTAGAAAAATTAGTAGATGCGGCCATAGAACTAAATGCTGATGCAATCCTTACCTCAACTATTATCTCCCATGATGACATCCACTACAAGAACATGAAAAAACTACACCAGCTTTGTATTGAAAAGGGTATTCGCGATGAAATCATCCTAATAGCAGGTGGGACCCAGGTATCCAACAAACTGGCAGTTGAGGCAGGTATGGATGCAGGCTTTGGTAGGGGAACAAAGGGAGAGCATGTAGCTACCTTCCTAGTAGAAAAAAGAAGAGAGATGACAGATGAAAATTGATTTATTGGTTGCAGAGATAGGCAGCACTACAACAGTAGTCAACGGATTTGATGGTTTTGATACCTGCCCTAGATTCATAGGGCAGGGTCAATTTCCTACCACCGTATTAGAAGGTGATGTAAATGTAGGGCTCAAGGGTGCCATTGACGATTTAGCTAGGAAGATTGCATCTCCAATTGAGTATAAGGAGTTGCTGGCTACCAGTTCTGCGGCAGGGGGCCTGAGAATGACGGTTCACGGCCTGGTTTACGATATGACAGTAAGGGCCGCAAGGGAGGCTGCCTTAGGTGCAGGGGCCAATATCAAATTAGTTACAGCAGGGAAGCTTAGAAAATCAGATTTGAAAAAGCTTCAGGAACTCGAACCAAATATTATATTAATTGCAGGTGGAGTGGATTATGGGGAAAGGGATACTGCCCTCCACAATGCAGAACTAATTGCAGAAATGGAACTAAATATACCTCTTATATATGCAGGTAATATTGAAAACCATCAAGATATTAGGGATATATTTAAGGATTTAAAGGCTGAACTATATATAGTCGACAATGTATATCCTAGGATTGACGAATTGAATATTGAACCCACAAGAAGGGTAATACAAGATGTATTTGAAAAACACATTACCCATGCCCCGGGCATGGAAAAGATTAGGGATTTGATTACGGGAAATATAATGCCAACGCCGGGTGCAGTATTGGAGGCTTCAGAGCTCTTATACAGCCATCTAGGGGACTTGGTTACCATAGATGTCGGCGGTGCCACAACAGATATTCACTCTGTGGCAGAGGATAGTGACGAGATATCGAGAATATTAATAAATCCAGAGCCTAAGTCCAAGAGGACCGTTGAAGGGGATTTAGGTGTATATGTAAACATGAAAAATGTTGTAGAAGCAGTGGGCAGGGAGAATCTCAAGGCTGAACTCAATATTGGGGAAGAAGAATTGGATTGGCTAATATCAAATCATAAGGCAATACCAGAAACAGAGCAGGAAATTCGCTTTGTTGAAGACCTAGCCCTCCACGCTACCATAACTGCAGTTAAGAGGCATGTGGGCAGATTAAAGGACCTATATGGGCCCAGCGGGAAAAAGACAATAGCTGAGGGTAAGGACCTGACCAAGGTCAAATATATAATAGGAACTGGTGGTGCCTTGACAAGGCTACCCAATAGAAGGGCCATATTGGAACAAATCCCCTTGAGTAATAGGGGTCACGATTTACTTCCCAAAGCAGGTCTTGAAATTTTAATAGACAATCACTATATAATGGCATCTCTAGGAGTAATGTCTAAAAAGTATCCAGATCTTGCCTTGGAACTAATGAAAAATAGCTTTAAGGGGGAAAAAATATGACTTATCCCAGAGTAACAGTAAATTTAAATACCATAAGAGATAATGTTAGGTCAGTAATCAAATTAATCGGCAAAGACATTGGGATTGCAGGGGTGACCAAGGTATTTTGCGGAAATCCGGACATAGCAAAAGCCTATATAGACGGAGGAGTAACCTATCTTGCTGATTCGAGGATTGAGAATTTAAAGAGGCTAAAAGACTTAGATACAGCTAAAATAATGCTGCGATTGCCCATGATATCCGAGGCGGGAGATATAGTTGAATATGCCGATATATCCCTTAACTCTGAAATAGAGACCATAAAAGCCTTATCAGAAAAGGCCCTAGACAAGGGTATAGAACACAAAATACTTCTAATGGTAGATTTAGGAGATTTAAGGGAAGGATATTTTCATGAGGGAGACTTGTTTGAGGCAGTAGAAGAAATCATTAAGCTAAAGGGCATCAAATTAGCAGGACTTGGAACAAACTTAACTTGCTATGGCGGAGTAATCCCTACCAAAGAACATATGGAGAAGCTGGCTAGATTGAAAAAGGAAATAGAAAATAGATTTAACCTTGAATTGGAAATCTTATCAGGCGGGAATTCCAGCTCAATTCACCTGCTTTCAAATTATAAACCTGAAAGCGTAAATAATTTGAGACTTGGAGAATCTTTGGTATTGGGCACAGAAGCAGCCTATGGAAAGCAGCTTGAAGGCACTAGAAATGATGGATTTATACTTCAGGTGCAAATCATAGAAGTAAAAGAAAAACCATCAGTGCCCACAGGAGAAATAGGAAGGGATGCCTTTGGCAAGGTGCCAACTTTTGTGGATAGGGGAGTTAGAAAGAGAATTATATGTGCCGTAGGGAAACAAGACATTGACTTCGATACATTGTATCCACTAGATGACGGAATAGTTATATTTGGAGGAAGCTCAGACCACTTGATATTAGACGGAACTAATAGTAAAATCGACTATAAGGTGGGAGATATAGTAGAATTTAGGATGCATTATGTAAGCATATTAAGGTCTATGACTTCAGAATATATAGAAAAAGAGTTGATATATTGAGTTAGAGGCCTACTCTAACTCTTTTTCATCACAGCCAAAGGCAAAATAAAGATATAGGTGATTAAATGGATTTATTTACAATGAATATGGAAGAAAAATTAAGAAAGAATGCCCCACTGGCAGATAGAATGAGACCAGAGACGATTGGAGAATTTGTAGGACAGGACCATCTACTGGGAGAGGGAAAATTCCTGCATAGGTCAATAAAGGCTGATAGGCTGACCTCCATGATATTCTATGGGCCACCGGGAACTGGAAAGACGACACTTGCCATGATTATAGCCAATAGCACCAATATGATATTTGAAAAGCTATCTGCTGTCACATCAGGGGTAAAAGACATTCGGGAAGTAATGGCCAGGGCAGAGGAAAATCTAAAGCTTTACAATCGTAGAACTATCCTGTTTATTGACGAGATACACAGATTTAATAAGTCCCAGCAGGATGCCCTATTACCCTTTGTAGAAAGGGGAATTATTATTCTCATCGGTGCAACCACAGAAAACCCTTATTTTGAGGTAAATAAGGCACTCTTATCTAGGCTGATGGTCCTAAAGTTAGAAGCCCTGAGCAGAGGTGACCTAAGGACCCTAATAGACAATGCCTTGGCCGACAAATCAAAGGGCCTTGGCAATCTAAAGATTGATATTAGCCATGAGGCTATAGACTATCTAGTAAGCATATCTGAAGGCGATGGCAGAACAGTCCTAAACTCCTTGGAGATAGGTGTTCTTTCAACTGCCCCTAGTCAAGATGGTATTATAGAAATTGATTTGGATACTATAGGGTCATCTATTCAAATAAAAAACGCAAAATACGATAAAGGTGGAGATGAACACTACGATACCATATCTGCATTTATCAAAAGTATGAGAGGATCAGATCCAGATGCTACCCTATATTGGCTTGCAAAAATGATAAATGCAGGGGAAGACCCAAAATTCATAGCTAGAAGGATAATAATATGTGCTTCAGAAGATGTAGGTAATGCAGACCCCAATGCTCTAAACCTAGC
This sequence comes from Tissierellaceae bacterium, assembly GCA_041655755.1. Classification (GTDB taxonomy): domain Bacteria; phylum Bacillota; class Clostridia; order Tissierellales; family Tissierellaceae; genus JAAYFT01. The sequence continues at coordinate 9,242 of JBBAEY010000006.1, read as the reverse complement.
CGTTTCAGCCTTTAATGCAGTAAATGTAATAGGTATGCCAGAAGGAAGGATAGCTTTGGCACAGGCGGCAACATATATTGCCACCGCTCCCAAAAGCAATGCTTCCTATATAGGAATAGATAAGGCACTGGAAGATATTAGGACAATGGAAATTGGGAAGGTACCCAAGCATTTAAGGGACGGTTCATATCCCGGGGCGAAAAAACTTGGTCACGGATTGGATTATAAATATCCTCATGATTACAAAAACGCATATGTAGAACAGCAATATCTACCTGATGATTTTATAGGCAAGAAGTATTATAATCCAACAGATAATGGATAAATTTAATAAAAGTTACGAAAGCCGGGAGGAGTTTTTCAATGGATTATAATAAAGATTGTTGCATTATCAAAGATGGGAACTGGTTTAGATATCGTGCCGCAGCAATTATTATTGAAGATGATTGTATATTAATGGCTAGTAATGATGTATCTCAATATTACTACTCTGTAGGGGGTGGCGTTCACTTAGGTGAAACTGCTGAGGAGTCTGTGGTAAGAGAAGTCTTAGAGGAAACTGGTGTAAATTATGAAATTGACCGATTGGCTTTTATACATGAGAATTTTTTTGAAGGGAATGGAACAACTACAGGCTTAAAATGCCACGAGATAGCCTTCTATTTTTTAATGAAATCAAAGGGCTCACAGTTACTAAATAGCAATAGTACTTGTGCAGAAGGCAAAGAGTATATGAACTGGATACCAATTAGTCAATTAAAAAGCCACACCATATACCCGACTTTCTTTGCAGAAAAATTAATAAATATGCCTAATCAGGTTGAACACATAGTGACAAAAGAGATTTAGACACAGTAAACAATAGGTTAATTTAACAGATAAAGGGTGGTAAAAGGTGAATAATAGACTAAGAACTTTTCTTCAAATTTAGATTATAAAATTTGAGGAGGATAAAGATGGATAAAATAATAATTAAAGAGGATATTATACCTGAAATTGAAGAAATAATGAATTTATATGAAGATGTAAAATGGTATGCGTATACAAAAGATAAGATAAGACTTAAAAATGCTATCAATAATTCACTAAAAGTATTAACTGCTTGGGATGAGGATAAGCTAGTTGGTCTTATTAGGCTTGTGGGAGACAATTATACTATTATATATATCCAAGATATACTAGTCCTAGAAAACTATCAAGGACAGGGCATAGGCAGCAGATTATTAAAGTTAGTTTTAGATAAGTATAAATCAATCCGACAGATTGTTCTTATGACAGATAATACTGAGGAAACTCTTAGCTTTTATAAGAAAAATGGAATGGTTGAAACTGCTGATTATAATGGTCTTGCCTTTGTAAAATATAATCTAGGTTAAAGCAATTATAGCTTGGCAGGTTAGTTGTGATATAGGATATATGGATAAATATACGGGGAGACATTAATGTGGATACTACTAGGGAAAACCCTGAAAAGATAGTAGACTTAATTAGAAAAGGTGAATATTTTAAATAAGGGGATAAGAAATGAAAGAAGAAATTATTGAGCTTAGTGACGCAGAACTAGAAGATATTGAAAATCGCCTTGATGAATATGATAAAAACCATATTGGCTATGAATTAGGAGGAAATATAAGAATAGGTATAAAAAGAAACAATAAAGTAATTGCTGGGGTAGATGGGTGTATGACCGCATTTAAAATACTTTATGTATCTACCTTATTTGTTGATGAGGATTATAGAAATAATAAAATTGGTAGCTTGTTAATGAGTGAAGTAGAAAAAAGGGCAAAAAATATAGGTGCTAACATGATTAGACTGGATACTTTTAATTGGCAGGGCAGGGATTTTTATCTTTCTTTAGGCTATGAAGAGGTAGGATCTTATGGAAATAAAACTGATGGTTTTTCAGAGCATTTTTTTCTAAAAAGGATATAAGTGATGGAATTTGTAAAAAAGGAAATTAAATTATAATTTAAGTGATTTTTAAAATAGGGGGAATTATTTAGTGTTAGATGATAAAGGCTTTGATGAGTTGAAGAAACCTTTATTGAATAAGAATCTTAGTTTTACTGAGATATCCCATTGTGCGGGTATTATTCAAATTTCTTCATAGTTGTCAGACAATTGAATCTATAGTATAATCTTTATAAATTGTTGTGCTGTAATTCACTAAAAAAATCCTAATCTAAGGAGTGGTAAAAGTGGTTAGATTAAGAAAATCCTTCTAAAACAGTAGAAGGATAGGAAAGCCTTCTATTGTTATTTTGAGAATAATAAATAGGAGGAATAAAAATGAAAAAATATATAAAAGGAAATTTAAAGCCCTTACTTGTGGCTCTTACATTTTCAATAATGGCTGCTTTCTTGGCAGTAAGAGTTCAATTTCTAAAAGGAAATGTCCTAGACTATGCCCTGGGAAGAAACATGGATAATACCCTAATATACGGACTTTATCTAGGTGGATTTATCTTGCTAGAATTAGTATTTCACTATCTATACGATATAAATAGGGGGAAATTTGCTGTTAATTCCATAAGGCAGGTAAAGCTAGACTATTTTAAAAGTTTACTTGCTAAAGACTATCCAAGTTTTTTAAAAAGAAAGCAAGGAGAATACATTGCACAATATACTAATGAGATGGAGATAATTGAAAATCAATTTTTTTCTACAATTCCAATCTTAGCAGAGATAATAATTAAAATTATTATTGTCTCCACAGCCTTATTTATCTTGGACTATAGGATAGCAATAATGACTTTGTTTCTTTTAACCATGCCCTTATATGTTCCAAAGCTAGTTGAAAAGAAATTGCAAAAGGCACAAACTGAACATGTAAAACAATTTGAAAACCATATAAAGACTATAACAGATTGGCTAAATGGCTTTGAAATAATCAAAAACTTTTCCATTGAAAAAAATATTAAAGAAAAGTTCATAGAATCAAATAATATAACAATGGAAAAGAACCTAAAAAAGAGGCAGATGGGATATTTAACAAGAAGTATATCTGCCCTTCTTTCATACTTGTCTCACTTTATAATACTTATATTTGCTGCATACTTGGTATTAAGTGGAGACTTTTCAGCTGGTGACTTCTTTATTGCAGTAGGCATGATAGACCAACTATCCTACCCAATTATATCCCTATCCTACTTTATACAGGATTTGATTTCTGTAAAGCCAGTCAATAAGTCAGTATTAGACTTTATAAATGACCAGTCTATAGAGCATGGAAGACTAGATATTCCTAAGGAGGACTTTAAAGAAGCCCTGTTTAGAGATGTATCCTTTGCCTATGAAGATCATGAAAAGATAATTGATAATTTAAATATGGACTTTGTAAGAGGTAGGCAATATCTGCTAAAGGGAATAAGTGGCTCTGGTAAAACTACCAGTGTCAATCTTCTTTTAGATTACTACAGACCCTTTTCTGGTTGGGTAGAGATTAATGGTATTCCAGTAAGTGAAATCAAAAATTTGAATCAGATTATTACTGTAATGAGGCAGGATGCAGTATTATTTGAGGAGAGCCTAAGAAATAATCTTACCATGTATCAGGATATTCCAGATGGGAAGGTTATTGATGCATTATATAGAGTGGGTTTAGATAAATATGCTAATGATGATAGCCTGGATATGCTAATTAATGAGGGAGCCACTAATCTTTCAGGTGGAGAAAAGAGAAGGGTTACCCTTGCAAGAAGTATACTGAGGGAAACACCTATATTGATACTGGATGAACCATTAGCCAACCTTGATGAAAAAAATGCTAGGGCCATTGAATCACAATTATTATCCATTAAAGATAGGACTTTAATAATTATTTCCCATCAGTTTTCTTCAGAAAATATGGGTAAATTGGATGAAATAATAGAATTTAAGTAATAGAATATGCATCGGGATATAGATGTCCCGATGCATATATTATATGTAAAATTGCTTATAAAAAAGATAGGTGTGATTTGACAGATGAAAAGTGCAATATATAGGGTAATTATTATTTTAATGTTATTAGTATTAGCCTCATTTTTTCTAATTGAAGGATTAATACTTATTAGTGGCAGGCAAGAAGCCCAGGAAGAAGTAGATTATTTAATAGTCCTGGGAGCAAGATTATATGGAGAAATTCCTTCCCCTGCATTAGAAGAAAGACTTAAAGTAACCAAGGACTATTTAATAGAGAAAAAAGACGTAAAAGTTATTGTTTCTGGTGGACAAGGGTTAGATGAGCTCATAGCTGAGGCTGAGGCCATGAAAAGATATCTTGTAGATAATGGAATTGAAGAGGATAGAATAATACTTGAGGATAAATCTACATCAACCTTTGAAAACTTAAAATTTAGTTTAGATTTGGTAAGAGATATAGAATCTAATGAGAATTTAAAGTTTTTAATTGTTACTAATAAATACCATATATTTAGGGCTAAGTTTATAGGAAAAAGGCTTGGTATAGATCCATATGGACTCCCTGCAAAAATCCCGCCATCTATTATTACACAAGCCTATATTAGGGAGTATTTTGCAGTTATAAAGTCATTTATTTTTGATAGATAAGATTTTAAAAAATATTATATTATTATAATAAGTAATAAAGGATAAATATTATGGGATACGAAATTATACATTTGTCCAAAGAAAATGGGAAGGAACTATTATTCCGATAAGATATACAACAGATAAGTATTATGATGTTATTGTAAATAAAAGAGATAAAGGATTTACCATTGAGATAGAAAAGAAAGATTTTGGGGAACCAGTAATCCATACACCGGAAGAATATGATTTTCCAGATAGATTATACAAGGAACATTGGGAGAATGCATATGCTTGGGGAGTTATAGTTGATGGTGAGTTAATTGCTGCAATTGAAACCAATGAAGAAACATGGTCTAATCGCCTAAAAATTACAGAACTTTGGGTGGCAGAAAAATATCAAAAGCAGGGAATAGGGCATGGGTTAATTGAAATGGCAAAAGAACAAGCAAGAAGACAGCACTGTCGTGCTATTATATTAGAAACACAATCTTGTAATGTTAATGCAATAGATTTTTACCTCCATGAAGGCTTTGGCCTGATTGGCCTAGATACCTGCTCTTATAAGAATAATGATTTACAAAGAAAAGAAGTAAGGTTAGAGTTGGGATGGTTTCCAGAAGAGAAGAAAAAACTAAGTAGGGAAGAAATAGAAATTAGAATGGAAAGGGAGTTGGATTGGTACAATGTTGAGTTAATGACCCAGCATGCATTTTGGAACAAGCATCATCTTGGTTGTAATGAACACTATCTTGTGCATAAATTGCGTAAACATAAGGATTATCTACCAGAACTAAGCAGGATTGCAGTGAAGGACGGAGAGGTAATAGGAAGTATAATGTATTCTAAGTCAAAAGTTATTGATGAAAAAGAGACACATCATATTATAAGTTTTGGACCCCTTTGTGTAGATCCAAGATGGCAAGGATGTGGGGTTGGTGAATTATTATTAAGGGAAACAATGACTTTAGCTAAGAATAAAGGCTATAAAGGGATTGTGATTTTTGGAGAGCCAGATTATTATCCTAGAATGGGATTTATGCCCTGTGATGAATTCAATATTACAACTTCAGATGGTAAAAACTTTGATGCCTTTATGGGAATTGAATTAATAAAAGATGGTATGAAAGATATAAAAGGAAAGTTTCATGGATCAGAAGTTTTTGAAAATCTTCCAACTGAAGAAGTTGAAGAATATAATAAAAACTTTCCACCTTTGAAAAAGTTAAGATTTCCAGGGCAATGGGACTAGCTGATTAAGACTAATATTTTTTAAGGAGGGATAAGCATGTTGTTTTATGATACTTCTGATTTAATTGATGGTGAAATTTATTTGCGATTAGATAGGACCGCTGGTGAAAATAAGGAAAAAGCTTATTTGCCAGCATATTATTTTACCATTATTAGAAGTTTAGATAGGGCAGAAATTGGGAAGTGTGATTTGCGGATAGGCCATAATGAAAATACAAAATATGGTGGGAATATAGGCTATGAAGTTTTTGAGGAATTCAGGGGAAATAAATATGCAACAAAAGCCTGTAAATTAATGTTTTCATTGGCTAAGAAACATGGAATGGATTATCTAATAATAACTTGCAATCCTGATAACATTGCTTCTAGAAAAACCTGTGAACATAGTGGAGGGGAACTTATAGATATTTTGGATATTCCATCATGGCATGAAATGAGTAAAACAAGAAAAACAACATGCCAGTATAGGATGAAACTATAATTATTTGGAGGTTGATATAATGATTAATGTAAATTTCGATAAAAATATAAAAGGGACAATCCTAGATATTGGGGCGGAGGGGAAGGTTAAAATACTTAAATTATGAGAAAATAAGGAGGCTACAAGATGGAAATAAAGGATTTACTTAATATTAGCAATGAAGAAGAAAGGGTGTCAGCCCTATATAGGATATTTGATGAAAGTAGCCGTTTATCGTCAAAGGCGGCACAAGTAGAATTTCTAACTACCATAAGACAAATTGAAAGATATTTAAAACCAGGTATGAGAATTCTTGATTTGGGAGCAGGAACTGGAGAATATAGCCTATATTTTGCGAATAAAGGATATGAGGTAAAGTCAATTGAATTGGTTGAAAACCATGTAAAACAGATAAAGGAAAAGGTAAAAGATAAAATGAATATTGATGTAGTACAGGGTAATGCCTTGGACTTATCATTATTGGATGATAATACATATGATATAGTACTTTGCTTTGGACCCTTATATCATTTGGAAAAGATGGAAGATAGGATGAAGTGTATAGGTGAAGTGAAAAGGGTATGTAAGGAAGGTGGAAAAATGTTTTTTGCCTTTATTTCCAATGATATGGTAATAACAACAGAAACAATTTTATATAATCCAGATTTTTTAAAGGGAGATTCTTATAATCACGAGAGTTTTAAGGTGATAGACTTTCCTTTTGTCTTCCATACAGTAGATGATTGCCGATATTTACTAAAGGCTGCTAACTTGAATATTATTTCAGAAGTGGCAGCAGATGGCTTATCTGAATTACTTGCGGATAAGATAAATAATATGGATGAAAAATCCTATAGCCAGTGGCTTAAATACCATTTTTATTGCTCAGAAAAGCCAGAATTTCTGGGTGCATCCAACCATTTATTATTTGTTGGAGAAATATCTTGATAAAGATTAAGGAACTAGCCAAAATATGAAAGTAATATTGTCAACTATCTGGCTATCATACTAAGGACAATTCAACTTTTTGTATTAGCAGGGTTCTAGAAATATTTTTATACCCATTAAAATATTTAAGAGGCAAGAATTTATATTGCTAAGATTGGAAAATTAGTATAAGCCTAATCGCCATTGAATTGATAAAATTAGTTGACAATGAGGAACAATATAACTATAATTATATAAAAGTAATAAACTGTGATAGGAAGAGTAAATATAGGAGATAGTCATAGGGAGTCGGTGATAGTGGAAATCCGATACGATGCCTATATCGAAGAACGCCCTGGAGTTTCTAACCGAAATCTATAGATAGTAGGCTTAGACGGTTTCACATCGTTAAAGGTGAGGCACATTTTGTGTGTTTGAGTGGCTATTAGCAATTAGGGTGGTACCGCGGAGGTTAGACTTTCGTCCTTTTGGATGGAGGTTTTTTTATTTTTTGATAAGAAAGAGAGGAGAGTAAAAATGCTTACAACTGTGAGAGATATCTATAAGGATACGGAAAAGTTTTTGAATCAAGAAATTGAGGTGGAGGGGTGGATAAGGACACTGAGATCCTCTAAAAACTTTGGTTTTATAGAATTGAATGACGGAACTTTTTTTAAGAACCTACAGATAGTATTTGAGGAAAAGTTAGAAAACTACAATGAAGTAGAAAAGTTACCCCTTAGTTCATCTATTAAGGTAAAAGGCTTATTAATACCAACTCCAGAAGCCAAGCAGCCCTTTGAAATCAAGGCTAGTCAAATAGAAGTTGAAGGCTACTCAACTCAAGACTATCCTCTACAAAAAAAGAGGCATAGTTTTGAATACATGAGAACAATTGCCCACCTAAGACCTAGGGCCAATGCCTTTAATGCTGTATTTAGGGTTAGGTCTATTTTGGCCTATGCCATACACAAGTTTTTTCAGGAAAGAGCATTTGTCTACGTGCACACCCCAATAATTACTGCATCAGATGCAGAAGGTGCAGGTGAAATGTTTAGGCTATCTACCCTAGATTTGAAAGACATCCCACTTAACAAGGAGGGAGATGTAGACTTTTCAAAGGATTTTTTTGCTAAGGAAACAAATTTAACAGTGTCAGGACAATTGGAAGCTGAGGCCTTTGCCCTAGCCTTTAAAAACGTCTATACCTTTGGACCTACATTTAGGGCAGAAAACTCCAACACTGCTAGACATGCAGCAGAATTTTGGATGATTGAGCCAGAAATTGCCTTTGCAGAGTTAAAAGATAATATGGAATTGGCAGAGGATATGATGAAATATATAATTAAATACGTCATGGACAATGCCAAGGAAGAAATGGAGTTCTTTAGTAGCTTTGTAGACAAAGGGCTGATAGAAAGATTAGAAAATGTGGTTAATTCTGATTTTGGTGTGATTACCTATACTGAGGCCATTGATCTGCTACAAAAATCTGGTGAAGACTTTAAGTTTCCTGTAGAATGGGGTATAGACCTGCAAACTGAACACGAAAGATATATAGCTGAAAAAGTATTCAAAAGGCCAGTATTCGTTACAGGATATCCAAAGGAGATAAAAGCCTTCTATATGAGACTAAATGAAGATGGTAAAACTGTAGCTGCCATGGACCTCCTTGTTCCCGGAGTAGGAGAGATAATTGGGGGTTCACAAAGAGAGGAAAGGCTAGAAGTCCTTGAGCAAAAAATTATTGACAATGGAATGGACCCAGGGGACTACTGGTGGTATCTAGAATTGAGGAAATACGGAGGGACAAAGCACGCTGGTTATGGCCTAGGATTCGAAAGGGCACTTATGTATATAACTGGTATGACCAATATAAGAGATGTAATCCCATTTCCAAGAACAGTTAAATCAGCAGAATTTTAGTAGCGAGGCAACCTATACTAGTTCACAAGCGTATAGGTTGTTTTATTGCAATAACTAGGATACACTATAAAGGACAATAAAAACAATATTTAATGGGAGAGAAAAGAATGGGATTAGCATTGGTATTAGCAGAGAAACCCTCAGT
>JBBAEY010000005.1:0-51434 GCA_041655755.1 Tissierellaceae bacterium | reverse complement strand
AACTAGATGAGGACGAGGGAGAGACCTACAACGATGTAAACAAAAACGGCAGATGGGACGATTTGAACCAAGAAGGCTACAAATACACAGAAGAGTGGGAAGAAGCAGTAGAAAAACTTCCACTAGACCACGAGCAATACGACTACTATTATAGTTCACCCATATTGCCCAAGATTTACTTTGGGAATGAGGAAGGGAAAATAGTAGAGTTTGAAGAAGGCTATATAGAAGTCATAGCACCAAAAAATATTGCAGGGAAAGCAGATGTATACCTGCTGAATAACGACGGAGGCATATCGAACAAGGTCCCATTCACCTACGAGTCAACCCCTGTCACCATAAGGTCCATGATACCAAATGTAGGGCCCAAAGAAGGCGGCAGCATAAGCAATATACTGGGTAGTGGATTTTCACCGACAGAAATAGAAATCTACAAGGACAGCTACACAGGTGGTCAAGCAGATATAGAGACCAAGAAAATGCCCCTAGTCAGATTTGGAGATAGGACCAATGAAAAAATCCCCTGGGACAAGGAGAACGGTGGAGGTATATCAGTCAACAAGGCGAAGGTAAACTTACCCGGAGGCCTGACCGTCGACTACAATGGGGATACAGAGACCTTGACTCTTTCCATAAGGGAAGGAGACAAGACATATAGCAAAATCATACAGGGCTATGACAACGATGAGAAATATATACCTGTAAACCTATTAAAGTCAGAGGGCACAGCCTATGACGGCAAAGAGCTAGTCAAGGTAAGCATAGATGGAACTAGAATAGCAGGTGGAAAAATAATAAATGGAAAACTCCTAGTAGAGAGGGGCTATGCACCTGCAGTGACCTTCATCAACACTACAGAAATTAGGATAGACAGCACCCCCTCCTACAATACCGTAGGGAGCGTGCCAGTGATAATAATCAACAACGAAGGGGGAAAAGGCGAGACAAGGTACGAATATAAGAACCCCGACAGCAACCCACGTATTACAAATATAAGGGCAGACAGCAGACAGCCCATATCGGAGACGAGACAGGAATTAGATGTCTCAGCAGATGTAGAAATACTGAGGGTCAATCATAGAGGCAGCAGTATCGTAACCGTAGAGGGGATAGACTTTAGACCAAGGGCGACAATTCAAATAGGGGGCCTAGTCAGCATCGGCCAGGCAGATATAACACTGGAAGGGTCAACGAGCTTGACCTTCAAGATGCCAATACTGCCAGATTCTACAGCAGGTACAGTCTTGCCCCTATTGGTACAAAATGAAGACGGAGCCTCCCATTCGTCGGATCAGAGAATACCTAAGATATTCATAGAAATTACAAAGGGAGAAACAAACCCTGAAATATCAGATGTAGAACCAGACAAGGGGCCGGCTACAGGGGGGACAAGGGTCAAGATAAAAGGGACAGATATTAGAAATGCCATCAAGGGCTTCGAAGGACAGGAATTGAGGGTATATTTTGGGGATATAGAAGCGGACCCAAAAGATATATTCTGGAATGCCCTAGATAGGAGCCTAGAAGTAATATCGCCAAACTCAAATGGAAAACTAGGTCAGATTTCACTAAAAGTTGACAACCCAGATGGGGAGAGAACCCAAGATGGCATATACTTTGAATATATATCCAAGCCAACCATAAACTCAGTATCGCCAAACAAGCTATTTATCAACGACACAGAAACAGAAATAAGCATAGAGGGCATGATGTTCCAACAGGGTGCCAAGGTCCTAGTAGGAGCAACCATAGTAGACAAAAAGGATATAAAAAGCGATATGGACCTAAAAGGGGAAGGCATCATAGGAGTAGTAGATGGGGTAAATAGAGAAGTAGGAGTCCTAGGGGGAGTAGAATCGGCCACCATCAAGGTCGAGTCAGAAAAATCCATCAAAATAACCCTGCCGGAAACAAAGGACCTAGACAAGGCAAGTATCATAATCATCAATCCAGACGGTGGAATATCCGACCCCTATGATAAATTTAGATACGAAATACCAAGGCCGCTTAAACCAATGATACTGGAGGCCATACCAGGCTATGAGTCCACAGTAAGGCTAATATGGAATGAGTCAGACCCCAAGCTCTTAAATGGGGCCACAGACTATGAAATATTCGGTGGAATGACAAAAGACAAGGAAAACACCTTCATAGGCGGCACTAGAGATGCAGAATTTCTAGTAAGGGATCTAGAGCCGGAGACAGACTACACCTTTATGGTAAGGGCCTTAAATGAGTACGGTACAAGTCTGGACTTTGCAACAGTCACAGTAAGGACCCTAAGCCTAAGGCAAGATCCCAAGCAAAAAGAAAAGGAAGAAAAGCTAAGGGAAGAGGAAAGAGAACTAAGGGAGAAGGGCAAAGAGGAAATAGTAGACGGCAGATATGTCATAACACTAGGCAGCAAGGCGTTTAGAGCCAATGCGGCGAGCATAGACCTTACCCTTTCCAAGTACAAAAACCAAGATAGATTTACCATAGCCATACCCCTAGAATTGGCTAGGAAGGACAATAGGATAACCATAAAGGACGGTAGCCTGACAGCAGTCATCAACTCCCACGACCTATATACACTTCAGGTCAGCAGACAGGACCAGGGAGACCAAGACGCCTATGTGAGAATCCACATAGATAAGACAATGGGCACCCACCTGCCCCTAGGTAAGAGGGCGGCATCTAGGGCCTATGAACTGGATTTTGACTATATATATGGAAGAAACACCATGAAAATAAGCCAGCTAGTGAGAAATGGACTCCTATTCATGGAGCAGGATACCCTCACATATCCAAGCACAAAAAATACAAGCCTGTATAGCCTTCAAATAGAAAGCGGCCAATACAAGGACACCAAGAGTACCAGCATAGATATAAGAGAAAAGGCAAAGTTTATACTTCTGTCAGACAAGTAAAGATTCCATAGATACATTTTGTAAAACAGACCTAGGTCCTAAATGATACGACTGCCTTTGAGAGATTTGCAATGTTTTCAAGCGAAATTAAAAAATCGTTTTGGAATATCAGGGATTTTAGCGAAGCGTTCCATTGATTTCCTATTTTTTAATGAGTGTAAGAAAACGTCAAATCTCGAAACGAAAGGAGTATCATTGGACCTAAATGAGTACATATAAGTAAAAAAGGAGGTAGCTTATGAAAAAGTATTTAATCTATATAGTCCTCTTAGCTCTACTGGTCCCAATAACCTCATACGGAAAATACCAGCCAATAGAACTGGACGACCCCGAGAGGGACGGCTATATAATACCCGGCACCAGATATAGGCAGGGAGAAGTACTATTTATAGAAAAAGACCAAATAGAAATCAATAGCAATCAAGGAAGAGAAAAATATAAAATAACAGAAAACACCTCCTTCCAAAAAAGAGGAGAACTCATAGGATTGAATCAGGTAAAAGAAGGCGACAAGGTCCTCCTTAGTTTTGATAGCATATATGCATCAGAGGTAGCAAATATAAAAATAGAAGACCAGGGACAAAACATCAAGGGAATCCTAAGGGGAAAAATTGAGTTAGTTGACGATAGAAATAAAGAAATCACAATCAAAAACCCCTATATATATAAGGAAGGAAAATGGATACCACAAACAAAATACACCATAAAATTAAAGACGTCGGGAAACAACCTATACAATGGAAACCAAAAAACCACACTAGAAAAACTAAAAATTCAAAAAGGCAAAGAGGCCTATATAGCCTATGACGAAAACCTTGGAAGACAGAATATAGCAAAACTAACAGTAAAGAATGGACTAGCCCAGACCTACCAAGGAAAAATATCCAATATCCTATACACCATAGGTAATATGGTAGTGAACAGCACCACCCTAGACCTAGACCAAGGAACCATAGTAGTAAAAGACAATAGATTAGTAGACTACCTCAACCTCGACAAATACGACGACATACTGGCCATAGTAGATAATAGCCTTGGAAGGAAAAACACCTCCATCATATCCCTAGACACAAATATATTGGACGAAAGAAAAGACGACACCGCCATATCCATATATAGGGGCAGGCTGGAAGATATATTTGAATATCAGCTAGAGATAGGAAAACTCAACTATAGACTGGATTATCAGGTGTTAGAGGACGGGAAATGGAAAGCCATAGAGGACAAGCAAAGATTTACCTTGTCAGAGGATACCCTCATATACGACAGTGAGCTAAAGGAAAACATAGATCCACTCCACTTTATATCCTCTAGATATATAAATATAAACCAAATAAAGAACCTGACCCTGAGAAATAGAATAGCAAAAGACTACTACAAGAATAAACAGGCATATTTCATAGTCAGGGAAGGAGAGTATGGCAAGGAACTATTGGCACTAAACCTAGTACCCCATAGGCAAATCTACAATCAAAACATAAACCTAAGCTACTCCATCATGGGAGAGATAGAGGATATAGACCTAGACGAGCAAACCATAAGCCTAGATAAGGTAAAGGCATACAACACATTGAACAGTAGCTGGGAAGATTCTTCAGGGGAAACAGTAGACCTAGATAGATCTGTAATACTGCTAAACGATACAGCCCTGCCCCTGGAGAGACTCCATAGCCTAACCAAAGGCGCCAAAGTCTACCTCCTAAGCGAAAAGCTATCGTCAAGGACCGAAAGCTATGTACTAATAATAGAGGACTAGCAGTATAAGCCTTACAACTATCATCCTGAGACTAGCACAGTCGAAGGACCCACTGTCATCCTGAGACTGGCACAGTCGAAGGACCCCACTGTCATCCTGAGACTGGTACAGTCGAAGGACCCACTGTCATCCTGAGACTGGAACAGTCGAAGGATCTTAAATAACTGAAAGAGGTGCCATATGAAAAAAACAATAGCAATAATAGCAATAATAATACTAATTGCCTCCCAGGGAGCAGCCGCCATCAATATCCCGGGCTACGAAGGCGGCATACAAGATGAATTCACCTACAAAGAAGTAGTATTTGTCACAGGAGAGCCCATATTGATGGAAGGGACACTAAAGGTTTCAGGAGATACAACCAAGGAAACCTACAAATACGACCTGGCAAACCCATCCTACAAGGCAAGCTTGAGCCGAACAGTGACCTTAAAAAACCTTCACCAAGAAAAAGAAGGGCAAATCACCACCACCAAGGAAATAGACAAGTACACAGAAACCGTAACTATAGATAAAACTAAATATACAGTAGAAAAAGGCAATTATGTGTGGAACCAAGGTTCAGTCACCCACAATACGCCCCTCATAGGCTACTATGCAGGAGACTATGCAGCTAGAAAACTCTACACCATTGGCAAGGGGAAAAATGTGGAGGCAACAGTAGAAGTAACCACCATAGGCAATCTAGTAGGCTATGACAGCCCTTGGTCGGCAACAGAGACTCAAATAGTAGACTATTCCCTGACCTTTGACGATAAGCTAGAGCCAAAAAACAGTTGGGAAGGTACAGCGACAGTGGAAGCATCCTACAACAAGACCAAAGACTACTCCTATGCAGAGAATCTACCCAGTCAAATAAGCTTCAATGGAGGCTATAGGATTACAGAGAAAGAGGAAAATGTCCTAAAGTACAAATACGATTTGCCTAGGATAAAGAACGACAGTATATTAAAAGGAAGAAATATTGGCATGGACAGCTTTGCCCTAGACACCAATCCAAGGATAGAAAGGCTCAACATCCCCAGTGTCAGAGATGTGCTGGGACACCAATACGAAGGAGAATTGCTCCTATTAGCTAGCATGGAAGGCCTCCCCCTCAATAGCATATCCATAGGGCCAAATTCAGAGATTACAAGGGGTGACTTTGCGAGGATCATAGCAAAGACCATGGATATACCAATAGAAAAGGAAGAAGTAAAGAAGAAGACGGGATCAGGTAGAAACAAGGCAGAGCCACCAAAGCCACTATTCAATGACGTATCGGAGAATCATAGAAACTTTGACTATATAGAGGCAGTAGGCAAGCTAGGGGTCATGATAGGAGTGGAGGAACCAAACTTCAGACCAGATGACCCACTCATCAGATCAGAGGCCTACACCATAGTATCCCGCATATTGGGACTAAAGAACCAGGCACCCATAGGCAAATATTCATTGGAATATAAAGATGAGGCAAGTATACCTGACTGGGCAAAAGACCATATATATGTAGTCAAGATGCTAGGACTAATAGAAGATACGGACTATCTCTACCCCAACAGGTATCTGACAAAGGGAGAAGCAGCAAGTCTCATAGTCAACCTAATCAACTACATGCAGGAAAACCTAAGATACGATTACATGGAAGGAATACTAAATAATTGAGGGCAGCAATTTAATATATTTGTAACATAATTGTAATAGTATTTTCAGAAAATATAGTATATAATGTCCATATAAATAGCACCGAAGAAAACATGCTTTATTACAATATCATTACAATTGGATAATGATGTTGACCCTTCAAGGGCTAGGTGTTATAATAATCTTTAGAATGCAGTTATAGTTTACCATTATAATCTGCAAGAAAATTATAATTTTAAAGGAGGTTTTTAAAGAATGAAGAGAACCCTATCACTTTTATTAGCTCTAGTAATGGTTCTGGGTACTTTCACTACAGTATTTGCAGCACCAAGTACTGATGTTGATAAGGCAGAATTTCTAGAGTCGTTAGGCATCTTAAAGGGAGATGGCAAAGGCGATTTATTCCTAGGGGATGACCTAACAAGGGAACAAGGACTAGTAATGCTAGCAAGATTACTAGGAGAAGAAGAAGTTGCAGAGGAATTCCCAGTTGGGGAAGATTATCCATTCGTAGACGTAGAGGATAATTATTATGTTCCATTCGTAGCCTGGGCATTTGCTAATGGCTTCACAAAAGGTATTGGTGCAGATAAATTTGGTTACAAACAACCACTACTATCAGACCAATATGCAGCATTCCTTCTTAGAGCATTAGGATACGAAGAAGAAGGTACAGACGTATATGAAAGCGCGTTTGAACTTGCTTTAGACCTAGGTCTTCTAGAAGAATCAGATGCAGTAGAAGGCAGTGTACTAAAGAGAGGCACAATGGCAGTATTGACATTCAACGCTCTAGGCACTGAAGTTAATGGCTCAGAAGAAACATTAGCTGACAAACTAGATGTTGAAATGCCAGAAGAAGAAGTAGAACTATCAACTGACATCGAAATCACTGCAGCTAAAGCAGTAGCTAACGACAAGGTTGAAGTAAAAGTTGAAGAAGAAGTAGACGCTTCAGTAGCTGACTTCGCAATCGTTAAAAAAGGCACTACAACAGAAGTAGAAGTTAAGGGCCTAGTTAAAGAATCAGCTAAGGTATTCGTACTTGAAACAGAAGCTTTAACAGCAGGTACAGCTTACACTGTAAAGGCTAATGGCAAATCACTTAACTTTACAGGTGTTGCAGTAGATAAAACTGCTCCAACCGTAAAATCAGCTAAGGGTACTGACACAAACAGATTCGAAGTTGAATTTTCTGATGTAATGGACAAAGCAACAGCAGAAAATGTTGAAAACTACGTATTTGACAAAGACTTACAAATAGTCAATGTTTCATTAGACGGTGGTAGAAAAGTTGTAGAACTTGAAACAGATTCAGCCAAGAAAAATACAACTTACAAACTTACAGTTGAAAATGTAACAAATAGCGATGGCGTAGTAATGAAGAAATTCACACAAAACCTTAGGGCAGTGGAATACACAGGGGCTCCAACAGTTAGTGGCCTTCCTGGAGTACTAAGCAACACTTTAGTAGAAGTAACATTTAACGAAGGACCATTTGGAATGAACAAAGAATCCTTAGAGGCAGTAGAAAACTACGAAATAGAAGGCTTAGATGTAGTAGAGGCGAAGGCATATGATAGAAAGGGCAATGATGGTTTGTATGATACTGTCCTTCTAACAACTGAAGAGCAAGAGGCTAATAAAGCATATAAACTTACCATAGCTGGAGTTACAGATGATTCAGTCCTTAATAATGTAATTAAGACTAAAACATTTACATTTAGAGGAATGAGAGCAGATAAAACACCACCAACAATGGTAGGAAATCCAGATGCAAAGAATGCTAATGTAGTTGAATTAGAATTCTATGATACAAGTGCTTTGGATGTTGCCTCAGTTGAGGACTTATCAAACTATAAGATTACCTACAGAGATGGTGCAGATACTGTAGAATTGGCAGTATTAGAAGCAGAATCATGGTCAGATGGTTATCCAGATGCTTACTATGAAGCACAGGGAGTTACCCTTTTAACTGAAGAACAAGATGATAAGGTAACCTATACCATAGAAATTAGTGGTGTAGAAGATGAATATGGCAATGCTATGAAATTAGTAAAAAGAACATTCAAAGGTTCTGAAATAGACGTTACACCTCCGACTGTAAAATCTGTTAAGCATACTGGCTCAACCGTAGTTGTGGAATTTACTGAAAAGAATGACTTAGTTGGAGAAATAGCTAAGGATCCAACTAACTACACAATTGATGGTGTAGGCACTGCGATTTCAGCTACAGCGAAGGCAGCAGAAGGATTTAAAGTTGTAACATTAAAAACAGGTGATTTAACAGCCAACAAACCTTATAAACTGATAATAGAAAATATAGAAGATGAATTTGGTAATTTAATGCCAAAGAAAACTGTTTCCTTTATAGCAGTTGCATCTTCACTAGATACTACACCTCCAATATTCGCTTATGCATATGCTGAAAACAGTTTTGAAGTTCATATAAACTTTGATGAAGCTGTGACAGAAGTAACAGCACCAACTGTTGAAGATATAGGCATAACATTACTTGAGAGTGGGTTTATAAATGATGGGACTACAATAGTATACAAAGTTTCAGGTGGGACTATGGAAAACGAAACCTACACATTTGACAATGGTGTATTTAAAGATGCAGCAGGTAATCAAATGGATATAATTGGTGAAACATTTGTTGGAGTTAAAAATGTTGCAAATGAGGCACCTGAAGTAGAATATGATGACCAGGTGAATGTGAAAACAATAGTTCTTACATTCAACGAACCTGTTAAATTGAATACTACTGCAGACCAATTCATTACAGATTTAGGTCCAAAAGGAACAGCTAAAAAGCTAGCAGCATCAAAAAATACGCATGAAACTGAGTGGAAAATTGTATTTGATGTACCTTTAGTATACGATAAAGAGTATACATTGAATAGTTTTACTGCTAATGTAAAAGATCTAGGAGATAAGGCCCCAACTAGCAATTACAAATTCGTTGCAAATTACTACGATGATGTAGCTCCTTCAGTAGTTGGTGTAGAAGCGGTAGATAATAAAACAGTTATAGTAGAATATGATGAAGACCTTAAACAAGCTGGAACTTATAAAATCTACTATATAGATGAAAAAACAGGAAAAGAAGTTCCTAAAACAGTAACAGGTACTTTAACAAGTGATGCTAGTAAAGTTTCTCTAAGTTATAATACCAAGGGATCAATGGTTTATTACCTATCAACAAAAGTAGGGTCCATGGATTTAGCAGGTAAGAGAGAGGAAATTGACAACTTTGAATGGGATTTCTTAGGAACTGATGTACTAGCTACAGGTAGCTATGTTACAGGAGTTAGCATAATTAACGCAACTGATGTTGAGGTAAGTGCAACCTTTGATATTGCAGGAATAAAAGTTTATGAAGTTGATGAAGATAAAGTTGAGACATTTATCGTATCAGATTTATCCTATGCAGGAACCAATAGTACAGAAGGAATTACTATTCCAACAACATTGTTAAATGGATACGATTACAAATTTATCGTAGATGATGGAACAAATGAATTCACATTCGTAAAATCAGGTGTAACACCAGATTTAGGATTAAATATTGCTAATGGTGATAAGGAAGTTAAATCATATGATCAAGCTATAGATACTACTGCTTTCGATGTAGAAGTATATAAAGATGACGATTTAGCAACAGATTTAATTGCAACTGGTGGTAATGGAACTAATGAAATAGGCACAGCAACAGCTACTGATGAAGTATACTATATCTTACTAAGAGATAAAGATACTAATTCAGTTGTATACGCAGCAAAAGTCGTAGTACCAGCACCATAAACAATTAACTAACCTAAAAAGAGAGGCTATGCCTCTCTTTTTTAATTTTATTTGTATCCCTCAAATACAGCGTAAGCGTCAAATAATAGATGTATTTTAAACCGTAAAGAATCATGAGATAATATTCCCAACAAAGTGTCTATGAGTTAGCAGACACTGTCTGCTAACTCATAGACAGATGGGAGATGAAAATATGGCAACTATGAAAACTTCTAAACATGAATTGGAAAAAGCTAGATGGATAAAAAACATTAGGGAATTTAATGAAAGTGGCTTAACAGTTAGAGACTGGTGCAGGAGTAAAGGAATAAGTCATGGAAGCTACTACTACTGGCTAAAAGTAATTAGAGAAGATAGTTTAATTAAAGCAGGTACCTTAGCTGTTACAGGCCAAAGTCAATTTGTAGAACTTAAAGCTAAACTAGATACTAAGGATGAGTCAAACCCTAACAACCAACTTACCTGTGCCATTCTTAGGTCTAAAGGAAATGAAATTGAAATCTTTAACGGTGCAGATCTAGCTACCTTATCCATGATTCTTAATTTAATAGGTCAGTAATTATGAAAATAAAACTACCAGATAATATTAAAATCTACATTGCCTGTGGAAAAACAGATATGAGAAAATCCATAGATGGTCTATCTGCCATTGTTAGTCAAAACTTCAAGTTAGATCCCTTTGATCATGCAATCTTTCTCTTTTGTGGTAGCAAAAGGGACAGGATGAAGGCCCTCCTTTGGGAAGGAGATGGATTTCTCCTCCTCTACAAAAGATTAGAAGCTGGAGTTTTTCAGTGGCCAAGAACCAAGGAAGAAGTAAGAGAAATAAGCCTTCAGCAATATAGATGGCTCATAGAAGGACTAACAATAGACCAGAGAAATCTTATTCAAAATCTAGAGAATAAAAGAATAATATAAATGCTTGAAGGCCTCTAAATATTAAGGTTTTCAAGCATTTTCTTCTTGTTTTTGAAAGCTTAAAATAGTATAATAGAGATAGATAAAATCCTAAGAGGGGCTAATAAAAATGGATAATACTAGCTTAGTAAAAACACTTCAAATAACAATAGAATCCCAAAATAAAATAATAGAATCTCAAGCTAAGACCATAGAAAATAGTGGTAAAACCATAAAGTTCTTAGAAGAAGAAGTAAAAAGACTAAGTGAGAATATGGAATATTTAATAAAGAAACTCTATGGAAGAAAAACAGAGAAAACTTCAGCTATAGATGGTCAATTAGTAATATCTGACATAGAACTAGGTCTTTTTAATGAGCCTGAAAAAGAAATGGACCTATCTATACTTGAGGAAGTTCCCTTTGAGGAGACAATAAAGAAAACTAAAAAAGGTTACAAAAGAAAAGACTTATTCAAAGATTTACCTAGCCAGGAACAAGTATACAAACTAGAAGGATCCCAGCAAGTATGCCCAGTAGATGGAAGTAAACTAAGCATAGTAGGAAAGAAATTTTTAAGATCAGAAATAAAATACATACCAGCAGAAATATCAGTAGTTAACATATATCAGGAAACCTATGAATGTAGAGCATGTAAAAAAGAAAACAGACCAGGGATATTTAACCCCTATACACCAGAGCCTGTACTTCAGCATTCCTATGCCACAGCCTCATCTGTCGCCTGGACCATGTATCAAAAGTTTGTCCAAGCAGTTCCACTATATCGCCAGGAAAAAGACTGGAAACAGATGGGCTTTGAAGTTAAAAGACAAACCCTTTCAAACTGGATAATGAAGACATCAGAGGAATGGCTCTATCCAGTGGTAGATAGGCTGCAAGAAGAATTATTAAAAGAAAAATACCTTCATGCAGACGAAACACCAGTCCAAGTATTAAATGAAGAAGGTAAGGAAAACACCACAAAGTCTTACATGTGGGTCTACTCCACTTCATCGAATACAGATAAGGGTATAAGAATATTTAAATATACACCTAGTAGATCTGGAGACTACCCTAGAGACTTTTTAAAAGGCTTTAAAGGTTACCTCCATACAGATGGATATGCAGGCTACAACAAAGTAGAGGATATCCACCAGTGTCTTTGCTGGGCCCACCTAAGAAGGTATATGAAAGATGCCCTTCCCAAAGACATGGAAAGCCAAGAAGCAATTCTTCCAGCAGAAGGCATAGCCTACATAAATAAACTCTTTGACTGGGAAAGAGAATTTAAAAATCTTAAGCCAGAAGAAAGATATCTTAAGCGTCTAGGAAAGGAAAAACCCCTACTAGAAGCCTTTTGGTCATGGGCAGAAAAAGCAAATCAAAAAGTGCTACCCAAATCAAAAATAGGAATAGCCCTTAAGTATGGCTTAAGCCATAGGGAAAAACTAGAAAGCTACCTACAAGACGGTAACTGCCAAATATCAAATAACATAGCAGAAAACTCCATAAGACCCTTCACCATAGGAAGGAAAAACTGGACATTTTGTGCTAGTCCCAAAGGAGCCCAGGCAAGTGCTTGTGTTTACTCCCTGGTAGAAACAGCCAAGGCCAATGGCCTAAATCCATACAAATATTTAGAATTTTTATTATCTAGACTTCCAGGATCAAATATTAAAACAAACCCTAAAGTTTTAGATTTAATGATGCCCTGGGATGACCTGATCCAAAGGACATGTAAATAGCATAAAAACATTCTAGGGATATCATACGATATCCCTAGAATTATACAATACATCTATTATTGATCGCTTACAATACAGCACAACTAGACTAAAACATAATAAAGTGAAGCAAATGGAATTAAGGTTAGTGGGTTAGGATACTGGCAAAAAAGTTAAGGTACCTCTACTAATGCATCTATATTAATGTCCGAGAAACCTGCTAAAGTAAGGGTAGATAGAAAACCTACTACCAATGATGGGGCGGTTATATGACTTAAAGTAAAATTATGCTTGGATACAAGACAAAGGAGCAATCACAAGAGGAAAGGTATTAATATGATATCGGAGTAAGAGTTTTAGATAGTAAGATACAAATATATTAGAAAAATTAGGAACAAATTTACGAAGAGGATGATAGGCTATGATATATACCGTAAATGCAAGAGGCAATGTAAAATGGGATTTGATGAAAAACTATTTTAATCTCGACAAATCACAGATTATGGATACAATAAATTCTGAATTTGAGAAGACTGTGGAAATTCTAGAAGCAAAGAAAATTGAATATGAATCATTAAAGAGTATTTTAGTACCTAGCTATAAAAGAAATAAGAAGGAGATGGTATTTTGTTTTGATAGTAGTAAAATTGATTCTCACTGGTATGGAGGAGTTATTTTTAGAAACTTGATACCATTGATTGATAAAAAACGTAAACATGCTATTTTTCATGGCGATCTTTTGAGTATGGGTATACCAGAGGAATTTGTACATGAGGGTATTTTTAAAAACATTGTTCAATTAAATCAAACAAATTATATACATTCAAGTCAATACTTTATGGTCTATATCACCAACTTAATTGATATGGAAATAAACACTATTATTAAAGAATTAAGAGGACACCCTTGGTTTATTGGTTATGGAGATATGACATATGCAAATATACTAAAAGATTTATTAGCATACTGTTTAATTCAGGCTTGTTTACAAAACAAAGATATTGTAATTATGTCGCATGAAGACGACAGAGATACTATGGAAAATGTTAATTTGATGGGGTACCCCTTTGTGGAAAATGGATTTAAGATAATAAGTCTAGAGCAATACTATTATATTTCGTTCTTGGAGTATAAAATTGAAAGCAGATTAGTTGATAAAAGTGATTTATTGTTTAGCTTGAATGTTATAAGTACCAATGCAATAGACTACGAAAAATTTGATGTCATTATACAACCAGAGAAGTATGAGTATATAAAGAAAAAGAATGTCGCTATTATGGAAAAGATAGGTGTTAAAGATCTAGAATTAGAAAAGTTCTCTATTATGCTCAGAGATAGACTTCGTGAATCATATATTTATAATTTAGAAATAAATAGCCATAATGTAGCAAAGTTTAATTCCAATATTGAAATTAAAGGTGTTAATTCAGATAAAAATGTGAAATTACTCGCATCATTTGAATATAGTACTGAGAAACAGCAATTAAGATTGATAAGTTTATTTTAAACATATGCCAATTCTATTTTACCCTAAACAATCTATCTGATTATTTAATTTTACCAAAAAGTATATCCTTAATACGCAAAATAAGATATATTACAAATAGGATAAAAAAGTAGAAATTATACCCTAAGTTAAAGCCAGAGAAAAAATCATTGGGCATAGTATTATCTATTATAGCAATTATGACAATAAATAGTAGGGGTAAAATTAACTGTTTAAGGTAAGACTTTTCAGGTGTAAATTCCCGAATAGTATTCAAAAAACTATGGTAATTTGTATCATACCAGAAAAATCTGCCAATTAAAGTTGAAAGAATAGTAACAACAAAACTGTCTACTTCAAATTTATTTGTATCTTTTAAATAAATATAGAGCATTATAGTCATTATTGGTCCTAAGAAAAACAGAAAATTTATATTTCTTTTTAATTCATCTGGACTTACACAATAAATATCGCAATCGTTGTGTAACTTTAAAAGGTTATTTCTTTCATATAGTTTTATTATAAGACTAAACATTAAATTTCCTACTAGGACCTGCAAAAAGGGAAATAGTAAATAAAAGATTTGTTCCATACTTCCTGTGAGTTTGATGGTAGACCATGCTAACGCTGAAAATGTTATCGAAGCAAAAGATAAGGCTATAGTAAGTTCAAAGCTTCTAACAAAAACAACGTTTAATTTTCTAGATGAAACTAGGTATCCAAAAAAATAGAAGTAGATGGTTAAGAATGTTAAAAGTGAGAAGGTAAGAAAGGCAGTAGTAGTAAATAAAATTGAGCTGTTTTTTAGATATGTAATTATAGAATACATGTAATTTCCCCCTTAATTTAAAACTATATCACACATGAATACAATTTTGATTTTCTAATTGTTCTTTTAAAATAGTTTCTTTTCCATAAACCTATTGACAATAAACAGTTCTCATTTAATAAATTATAATATTGAATAATAATTATTGCAATAAATAAGATATACCTTTTGTTTTATGCAGCATTTTAAATTACCCCATCTAGTTCACAATTTAATCTTACTCCTTGATTTCTCACCCTATCTAATGTAAAATTAATATGTATAAATAGCAAAGTGGTGATAAAAATGTCAAATAAATCTATAGCAAAGAAATCCGCATCTAATACCCCGGCAAGTCTAACCTTTATACTCTTTAATATTGTAATTACCCTGCCCCTATTATTTAGGGGGTTGTATTTTGAACGGGAGTTGCTGCCGTCCTTAATTAGTATATACATAGTTTTTATTATATGGGCAATATATAAGTCAAGGGAAAGGGACTTCAGGCTCTTCTCTAGCCCTGTAGACTATCTATTTCTGGCTATGGTAGTCCTGTATTTACTATCCATTAGCTATGGAGTTCACAAAAGAGAGGCCCTGCTTGAGTTTTCGAGGTATCTAGGCTATTTTGCACTCTTTCAAATGGCAAAGGACTTTGCCACAAAGGAGAGACAGGAAAGCTATATAGTTTACATACTGCTATTTGCAGGCCTTATGGTATCTGTCATAGGTATAGGGGCAGCTATAGGCACATGGGAGTATATGGGGGCTGTCATAGGCAATAGGCTTAGTTCCACATTCCAATACCCGAATACTCTAGGGGCATATGTAGGAGCCTTATATTTCCTAGCCCTAACCATGCTAATCAGGGCAGAATCAAGGATAGAAAAATCAATCTTTGGGGCACTAATGGGTATCTACATATTTACCCTAATACTTACCCTGTCTAGGGCTATGTTTTTGATATTCCCCTTGTCTTTTTTACTTTATTTCATTATTATGCCAAATAGGACAAAGATGGAAGCCTTGTTATATGGCCTATCTTCAATAATTATTTCGTCTTCTGCTGTATTTTTATTTAATAGCAGATTAGCTGACCCAAGTGGAAAGCTATGGGCCTTATTTTTCATTAGCTTTGCGGCGACTGGGCTCTTGGTATACCTTATATCCTTGCTGCAGGACAGGCTAAGAAATATGTCCATTAGGAGGCTAATTACATCTCTGGGTATACTGGGACTTGTGCTAGTCATGGCAGCCATATATATAATCAATGCAACCACTAGTCTGACCTTGGAGAATAATTCGGAAGAAAATGCTACTACTACAATAATAAGAAAGACATCATCGACCCTACCAGACAATAGCTATAGATTGGAATTAGACTATAGTGGTGAAAACCACAGCCAATCTAATTATTTTGCTAGAATAACTGTATACAATGTAAATAGTGACGATAGTCTAACCCTCCTACTAAGGGAGGATCTGACAGAGATAGGGGAGAAATTTACAAGTTTGGACTTCACTACACTTGAGGACTCATCGGGTATAAGGGTTTATTTCCAAAATACCTATCCTGCTACAAGGGTTGAATTCTACAGTGCCAATATCGTAGACATCGAGACTGAGGACCTGGTTAGCAAGATACCATTGAAGTACAAGTACCTAGGCGAGAACTTTGTCAGGAGGGTCCAAAGTATAAGTGCTGGAGAAGGAAGTTTTACTGCTAGAATGACCTTTAACAAGGATGGACTGAAGATAATTGGGGAAAGGCCTATTTTAGGTACAGGTGGGGGCGGATGGCTCTCTATCTACCAAAAGCACCAGTCCTATCCTTATTCCACTGCCTTGGCCCACAACTTTGTCTTACAAATGTGGATAGAAATAGGCAGTCTAGGTTTTATTATATTCCTAGCAATGATGGCATTTATCCTGCTATATTTCTTCATCTCCTACAAGAGGACTGAAAGCACAGGTGAAAGATTGATGCTCTTGGGTATAGCTATTACAATTGCAACTATGCTTATACATGCTATTGTAGACTTTGATATGTCATTGCCAGCATATGCCATCGTCTTTTGGGTACTGATGGGTCTACTGGTTAATAGACTGGATGGCTTTGACTTCAAGAAGTATAGATTTACAAGGGCATTTGACAGGGTCAGCACGAATTTATCCCTATATGCCTTAATCTTTTTGGTATCAATCCTAATAGCCAATAGCTCATCTATAGTATACAGCGAAAGATACAAGGTGGCTGGTGCCCAAGCCTTTGAAGATCAGGACTTGGACTTGTCTGTGGAAAACTTTGAAAAGGTGGTTAAATTCGACAGATATGAGGGGACCTATAAAATGGATTTGGCTTCGCTTTATATGGGAAAGTATAGGGAGACTGATGACCTTGAATATGTAAGGAAGGCTGTCAATCTGGTAGATCAATACCTACAAATCGTCCCCTATGATGCCTTTGCCTATGGAAATGCTGCAAGTTTCAATTTTTCTATTGGCGAAATAGAAAAGGGGCTGGAACAACTAGATATATCGGCAGGGCTCCAACCCATGAGAACTGAAATATATCTACAAAAGGTAGATGGCTATAGGTCTGTAATTGACTTTTATATCAACGAAGGCAATACTGAAAAGGCAAGGTCTTATTTGCAACAGGCCCTATTGGTTAAGGAGGATATAGAGAGGGTTAATAGCAGGGCCTACAAGCCCTTAAAGGTCAATAATAGCTTAGTAGATGCTATTGGACAGTTACAGTATCTATATGACAACATTGATCGAATAGGGGAAATCTATTCAGAGGGATGGGGGCTTTATTTTGCCTATTATTTTGATTTAGATATCAACAATGATGGGAATATAGACATGCTGGCTACATCTAAGCCAACTGGTTCGGAAATTGACCACCAAATCATAGGCGAGGAAGATTATTCATTCATGAGGATTACCAATCCAGGTGAAAATCATGGCTTTAAATATATAACGCCTATTAGCTTACAGCCTAATACTAGCTATGCCTTGGAATTAAAAGCTAGGGGAACGGCAAATCCAGATAGATTCAATCTCTATGCCTGGTCCTCTGGTGCTGAAAATGCAAACCAAGGTGAGTTAACGGGCATAGAACTAACAGGCGATTGGCGGACCATAAGACTGGAATTCACCACCGATGCGGATATAGAGCCGGGGAGGCAATATATTAGGATACAGCACAATGGTGGGCACGATGGATATATTGACGTAAGGGATTTAGTTATATTTGCTAAATAGAATGGGGGAAAAAAATGAGTGAAAATCAAGTAATGGAAGAAATAAGCCTTAGGGAATTAATTGAAATTTTGATTAAGAGGAAGGTCCTCATAGTAGGTGTAACCATAGCTGCCATAGTCTTGGCTGGAATCTACAGCTTTTTCATTGCCAAGCCCCAATACGAGGTGGAGATGATACTCATGGCCTCTAATTCCAGCGAGAACCTAGGGAACAACACCATAAGTACTGGCAATGTTGAAAACATGCTGGACGCCATATCCAAGTATCCCAGCATGAATATAGAGACCTACAAGCAGCAGATAAAGACGCCAGCGGTCATAAACAAGACCATGGAGGACCTCCACCTAGAGGACGAGTTTACAATTGAATCCTTTGCCAGAAAGATTACCTTGGAAACTGTAAAGGATACCCAGTTGATTAAGATAAAGAGGACCAGTACCGACCCCGAAAGGGCTGCCATGATAGTCAACAGGGTAGGAGAAAACTTCATTGAGGTGGTGTCGGACAATATAAGGAAAAGGGCTACATCTTCCTCGGAGTATGTAAAGGCCCAGATGGAAAAGGAAAAGGACTACTATGACGACGCCCTCCTAGAGCAGAAGGAACTATTGTCCCAGCCAAGGGGAGCATCGGAGCTGGACCTAGAGTTAAGTGCAAAGCTAGGCCAGATAACCAGCTACAAGTCCCAGCTCAATGACCTTTCAATTAGGGAGTCTGCCCTCAAATCAGCCATTGAGGTGGCTAAGTCGAGTCCTTCAAAGGGCAGCAGCATAGTACTGAATAGGGAGTCAGGCAACATACTGATAGACGACAGCACTAGAATCCTAAAGATTGAATTGGCAGAGTTAGAGGCCTCTAGGGACACTATGAATACAACCATAGAAGGCCTGCAAAAGGAAATAGAGGATATTCAGGTAGAACTACAGGACAAGAAGCATAAGGAAAACATCATAGCTCAAAAGGTAGACATAGCCCAGAAGACCTATGAGGCCTTCGTTAAAAAATATGAGGAACTCAGGGTTACAGAATCAGCCCAGATAGGAGAGGCCAGTATTACAATCATATCCAAGGCCTATCCAACCACAGTGCCTGTAGGGCCTAGGAAGGCATTGAACCTCGCCATAGCTACAGTCTTGGGGCTCATGCTAGGAGTATTTGCGGCATTTTTTATAGAATATTGGAAGTCAACAGAATAGGGACGGTCTTTGTCCCTTTTTTATTTTCCATGGCAAAATATCGAATATTTTGTTATAATTAGTGGGAAAGACAAGTCTTTTATTTGGGGTGTTGAAAATGAAGCAAAAAAAGATAATAAGTTTATTGGCTATAGACGCCATATTAATCAATATATCCTACATACTTTCACTTTACATAAGGTTTGAAGGGGACATTGTGGGGAAACAATTTACTTCTTATTTTTTAAAATATAGGGAGCACCTTCTCTACATTACAGCAATTAAGTTGCTTGTCTTTTTTTTCCTGAAGCTCTATAGGCCCGTATGGAAGTACGCCAGCATAGAGGAGCTCATGACCATTGTAATGGCAAGTATTTTGTCCAATGCTGCAGTCCTCAGCTATATGGTGGTTAGACGGGACATGCTACCTAGGAGCATTTACATACTTGTAGCTTTATTGGATATGTTTTTAATCGGGGGGGTAAGATTTAGCTTTAGGGCATTTTCCACTATGGGAGGCAATTTGCTCAGTCATACAAGGCACAAGTCCGTCATGATAATTGGGGGCGGTGATGCAGGAGCCTTGGTTATCAGGGAATATAAAAACCATACCCAGTTAAATAGCAGGCCAGTGGCAATTATAGACGACAACAACGATAAGCAAGGTCAAATGATAAATGGTGTCCCTGTAGTAGGCAATAGGGACGATATAGTAGCCAAGGCCAAGAAACTCAAGATAGACGAAATAATAATTGCTATTCCTTCTGCTTCTAGGAGGGAGATAAAGGATATTGTAGAGATTGCAAAGGAAACAAAATGCAAGCTAAAGATTGTACCGGGTATGTTTGAATTGATTGACGGGAAGGTAAGCATCAAGAATATTAGGGACGTGGATATAGAGGACCTCCTGGGCAGGGACCCAATAAAGGTGGATTTGGAGGAGATAAGCAGCTATTTAACTGACAAGGTAGTACTGGTTACAGGTGGAGGGGGCTCTATTGGCTCTGAGCTCTGTAGGCAGATATCCAGATTTAGCCCTAGGAGGCTTATTGTCCTAGATATATACGAGAACAATGCCTATGATATACAAAATGAACTCTTGAGACTTCACAAGGATTTAGATTTAAAGACCTATATTGCCTCTGTCAGGGACAGGGAAAGGATATTTGAGCTAATGGCTAGGGAAAGACCAGACGTTGTATTTCACGCTGCGGCCCACAAGCATGTACCACTCATGGAATTTAGTCCAAAGGAGGCCCTCAAAAACAACGTATTTGGGACGCTTAACTTGGCTGAGGCATCGTCTACCTACAAGGTGGACAGGTTTGTCATGATATCCACGGACAAGGCTGTTAATCCAACTAATATAATGGGGGCTAGCAAGAGGATATGCGAGATGATTGTCCAGTCTATTGATAGGGTCAGTCAAACGGATTTCGTAGCAGTTAGATTTGGCAATGTGCTGGGCAGCAATGGCAGTGTTATTCCACTATTTAAGAAGCAAATCGCCGAGGGTGGCCAGTTACGGTGACCCATGAGGAAGTGATTAGATATTTCATGACTATACCCGAAGCTGTCCAATTGGTTATTCAGGCCGGAGCTATGGCGACAGGTGGGGAGATATTTATACTGGATATGGGAGAGCCAGTCAAAATATTGAATTTAGCCAAAGATTTAATTAGATTATCGGGATTTGAGCCAGATATAGACATTCCCATTGAGATCACAGGTCTCAGGCCGGGTGAGAAGCTATTTGAGGAACTCCTCATGGACGAGGAGGGAATTTCCTCAACCAAGCACCATAAAATCTTCATAGGTAAGCCCATATTCACTGACTATAGGCTGCTTCTCAAATATCTAGACAGTGCCAATGAATTGATACAGAATGGTAGCGACGAGGACATCAGGGAATTTGTCAAGACCATGGTACCAAACTATTGCGATACAAAAAGTACAAGTAGCATGTAGGACAAGGTGTTAAGCACCTTGTCTATTTTTTTCATAATTATTAAGTTTATTACAATTCCATATGATTTTTCGATAATTGATGGGGGTCTAAAATATAGGTACTGTTATGTCAAGGGTAAAAAGAACCTCTATGTGTCATATTTTGAGAGGAATATTTGATTGCAAATATGACAACACTAGAATATAATATAGTCAAAGGGAGGTGTAACTATGTTAAACTTTGAATTAGTAGGTAAAAGATTTAGCGAGTTACGAAATAATAGTGGCTATACACAAAGTATGGTTGCTGAGTATTTAGATGTGGATCAAAGTTATATTTCAAAATGTGAGAAGGGTGAAAGACAGTTTAGTGCAGATATAATTGAAAAAGCAGCAGAACTGTTTGGATGTACTGTGGACTACTTTATAAAGGAGTCCTGCGAATTTACACAAATGCCAATAGCCCTTAGGGCAAAAAGTGTCACAACTGAGGATTTAAATACCATAGCTGCCATTAATAAAATAGCACTTAATTTACGCTTTATGGAAGGTTTGCTTACGGGGGAGGAATAAAATTTGAAAGAAAAGATTGAATTAAATGCTGATGCTATAAATTTAAGAAAAGAATTTGGTGAGGATGCTAGCTCTCCAATCGATATATTCTCCCTTATTCATAACAACGATGATTTAACTATAGTTTTTTATCCTATGAGTGATCGAGTGAGTGGGATTTGTATTAGGGATGGCAAAAATAAGATTATTGGGGTCAATTCAACTTCCACCTATGGGAGGCAGCGATTTACAATAGCCCATGAGCTTTATCATTTGTATTTTCATGAAGACTTTGAAAGTATTGTTTGCTTTACAGATTTAGAAATGAGTAAGTCCCCTAGGGAAAAAGAAGCAGATATGTTTGCATCGTATTTTTTAGCACCTTATGAAGCCCTATCCTATTTTGTAAGAAGGCAGCTTGAAAAAGAAAAACAGGGGCTTGATATGGAAGATGTTGTGAGAATAGAACAGCATTTCGGTATGAGTAGGCAGGCTATACTATGGAGATTGGTAAATGATGGCTATTTAAGCTATAAAAAAGCAGATACTATGAAGATAGGAATAGTATCCTCAGCTAGGCGACTTGGCTATGATAATACCCTATACACACCCACACCAGAAGATAGGCAATATGCTACTTTTGGCAAATATATAAGGTTAGCCGAGGAATTAAAAGACAAGGAACTTGTATCAACTGGTAAATATGAAGAATTATTACTAGATGGCTTTAGGGCCGATATTGTTTACGGGTTTGATACAGAAGAGGAAGAAAGATATGACTAATAAGCTATTTTTTGATGCAGATTGCCTGTCTGCTTTTTTGTGGGTAAGTAGGGAGGATATTTTATTTGATTTGTATCCAGAGAAAATAGTATTGCCTAAACAGGTTTATGATGAGCTTTGCCATCCGAGCATTCCCCACTTTAAACGAAAAATGGATCAGTTTACTCAGGAGCATAAGCTTTCTATAAAAGAAATTCTATTGGATACTGAAGAGTATCATTTGTATTATGAACTGGCATTTTCCCCTTCAAAAGGGGAAATTATAATAGGTAGGGGGGAGGCTGCAGCGATTGCTTTGGCAAGGACTTATAATGGAATAATAGCTAGTAGTAACTTCAGAGATGTGGCCAAATATGCAAGAAAATATAATTTAGAGCATATAGGAGCTGGGGATATTTTAGTAGCTGCATTTAAAGCAGGATATATAGATGAAGTAGAGGGCAACAAGATCTGGCATAAGATGCTAGCAAAAAGAAGAGTGCTGCCAAGGCCCACCTTTACTGAATACCTAAGAATGTTAAATAATAATACACTTTAGTGTAATTTGTTATTATAATCTTTTAGCTTTAGTAATGAATAATTGCTAGGTTTTTTATAATTTCATATGATGATTATATGAAGGTCCCTATATTTTATGGGGACTTTTGATTTGTCCCTATCTTATAGGGCTGTGACTTAGCATTAGTCAGCTTTTCAATTGTTTCTAACTTTTAACTATACTCTAGTTAAAAAGGAGAGAAACATATGTTCGATGAACTGCTTTTTAGTGCTAGGGAAGGAAATGTAAAGGCAAGAGAGGAGATAATAAATAGGCTACAGCCCCTAATTATATCTTCCATCAGAAAGTACTACAATAGGCCCAATGAATACGAGGACCTAATCCAAGACGGAAATGTGAAGATTTTAGAATGTATTGGGGATTTTGATGCCGGAAAGGGTGTACATTTTTTAGGCTATGTAAAGACCATGCTCAGGTATATGTATTTGGATAAAAACAAGACAAAGGTCAACTATAGCCTGAATGAAGTAGCAGGGGATAGCGATATGGAATTAATAGACCTTTTAGTGTCGGAGGATAGGGGGCCTATGGATCTTGTTTTAGATAAGGAGCAGAACCAGTGGGTGAAAGATATATTGGCTAGCCTAACGGATAGACAAAGAGAGGTGCTTATATTTTTTTATATGGAAGATATGAAGATAGAGGAAATAGCCACCCTCTTGGGCGTGTCCTATAGGACAGTAGTCAATACCAAGACCAGGGCCTTGGAGAAGCTAAGGGAACAAGTAATGGAGTGAGATATAGGGGACTAAATTAGCAAGGTGCCTGCATATTTGTCCCCTTCTTGATTAATCTAATTAACCTTTTTGTCGATTTCGTAAGGTATTTGTCCCGGCGAAAAACTATAGATATTTGGGATTGCGGAGTTGCTCCTTTGATATCATAATATTGCAATCCGTCTATGAGCTTTGCCATCAAATCAGGGATAATAGAGACTCCTACTCCAGCCTTTATCAGCCTTAGGGCAGTCTCTAAGTTATAGCATTCCACCACAGTCCTAGGTACAAATCCTGAATTCATACAAAGGTCATGGGAAACCCTGTATAGAAATTGACCCTCTTCCATCATTACAAATGGAGCCTCCGAAAACTCGGCTAGATCGACTTCTTTACTGTCCTTGTCGGCAGGCATAAAATCAGGAGTCACTGCCAAAACAATCTTTTCATCAAAGAGTGGTATATTAAAATACTTGTAGGTGTCAGGGTGCGAGAGTCCGACTATGAAATCAAACTCTGATTCCTCTAGGCTCTTTTTCAAATCGCTGCTGCTGAGCTCCCTTATCTGAACAAAGGAATTTTGATTTTCCTCTCTGAAGGTCCTCAAAGGCTCGGGTAAAATAAATGCACTGAATTCTGGGAGGATACCCATCTTTATAACGGTCAATTCTTTAGAGGCATAGTCCTGTAAACGCTTTTCTAAATTTTCATTCATATATAGTATTTGTTTTGCCCATAGGACATATTCTGTTCCTGCATCAGTCAAGCAATTTTAAACGGAATGATGGCAGGTGTAGGCATAATATTAGCAAAAGTCGGGATTGAAATGTTTAAGGAAGAAAAACTTACAGGGGCCACATCACTTGTAACTGCCATATTGACGTATTTTTTAGATGAGGGCATTTAAGAAAAAAGCTTTGATTATAGCAGGTGCTGCAACAAATGTCTGTGTTTACGCTACAGCCCTAGATGCCATGCAAAGAGATGTCCAACCAATAGTTGTATCGGATTGTGTTGCTGGCACAAGCGTGGAACTTCACGAGGCATTTTTGAAGAATATAGATTATGTGATTGGCGATGTGGTGACAACAGATGAACTGATAGAAACACTTTAGCTAGGAGAAAAGGACAAGGGTTAAATCCCTTGTCCTTCTCATTTCCTCTAATTTAAATATTTATAGGGGATATAGTTTATTTAACTAAGATTGTGGTATAATGTATACACATATTAATATAGTTATGGGATTAAGGGGTAGACTAATAACTATAATAGATTCAAATTGCAAAGGTTGATAATTATATAGTTAGGTGTTAAAGTAACCACATTGATATAATCGTTGTTCGGGAGGCTCTTATGTATGTAGAGGTACTATACCATGGCACTGAAATAGCACGTGGCAAGGAAATGTTAAAACAACAGAAAATGGTTTCATCACGTGGGGACAAGCATTGGTTGGGAGATGGAAGTTATTTTTATGAGGACGATTTTTATGCTTACAAGTGGATAAAGGATATGTATAAGGGGAGATTTAAAAAAGATCCAAACACACCGAATAGTTTATTTGATAAATATGGGATACTTGAAGGTGAGGTCCGTACACCTAAAAATAGAATCTTTGATTTGGACAGGCCTAGAAACAAAATAGAATTTGATAAGATATATGAAAATTGCAAAATAAAGCAACAATACCTTCAAAGATTTTCTGATACAGAGTTAGCTGATGGCGTAGTTTTGAATATAATGTTTAATGACATGTGGTATTTAGATGAGTATGATATTGTTATTGCGACGTTTAAAAGAAGAAGTAAAAAGTATGTTGGTAATTCAATTAGATTAAATCATATATCAGAAAAACAGATTTGTGTTAAGAACCCTCAAGTAGTTACTCCTTTGAGTTTTTGTGATTGTAGTCATAAGGTTGATGAATTTCAAAATTTAATTAATAGTTTATATAATGCAGAAAATCCTAAAAATGATAATGAAAGCCTAATATATAATGCGAGAATGACTAGAAAGGGATTTTAAAACATCTTAAGATAAAACTAAAAATGAATGAATTATATTAATAGGGCAAGAATAAAGTAGTAGAGGGGTGTTTAGTATGTATTTGGATGAGCGTTTAAAAAAGATTGATGAATTTTTTAAAGATTTGGAAATTGGGGAATTTGAAGAAATGCTAATTAGAGCAGGAATAGGCGAAATTGATTCCAGTAACAATTCTGATATGGAATTGCTACTGTCGATGTCTTTAAATTCCAAGATAAGCGAATACCGTTATTCAAAAAGTAGTAGTGAACAAGTTATCATTAATGGGGATTATCATAATCTTTACTATGATGATTATGCAAGGGCGGTATAATATATGGACACTAAGAAAAGCGCCCTCAGATTTATTGATTATTATGTAAATGAGATAGAATTCTATAATAATGAATCTTTTGAGGAAAGAACTGTTAAAATTGATTTTTCCATATCACATGAAATTGAATATAGTGGGAATGGGGACAATACCTTCTATGTTACATTGACAACAGTTATTTTTAAAGATGCTGTTAGTAATAATTATCCATTCTCTATGAAAGTAAGCTTGACTGGGATATTTGAAATTGATGAGGATAATATAAAGAATATTGAAAGGTATGCGAAGATAAATTCAATAGCCATACTTTTTCCCTATGTTAGATCTTTAATATCAACCTATACTGCAAATGCCAATGTTCAACCACTCATACTACCACCAATAAATGTAGTTAATATGTTAAAAGCAGAAAATGAATCATAAAGACAAGGGTTAAATCCCTTGTCCTTTATATTGTTCTTTAATCTCCCTGAGTACCATTGCAATATCAGCTTTTGATGCGGGAATACAGGCCTTGTATCTCTCTTGCTCTTCGGCTACTCCCATGACTCTTTCTTCATAGCAGCGGCTCATTATGCGCCCATTTCTCAAATGTTTCTCCCAGGTTCTTGGGTTGCATAGACATTCTATTGAGATTCCATTTTGTAGCAGGATATTTGTGCTGCCGGCAAATTTTTTAATTCCCTTGATATATCTGATATTCACATAACCAAAGGCCCCATCGTTCTTGACCATGGGTTTTCTTGTTTTTACAGGTATTAGTATATCTTGTTTGCTGAGGGGTATGGGCATCAAATTTGATGTCAATATTATACTTTTATATCTTTTCTTTACTTCACTGAGATCTATCATATAGTATTTGCCCACTAGCCTAATTGTAGTCTTAATTGATTTTTCCAATAGCCTTGGTCCGGATTTTGCTCCGTATAGGACAGTGCAGTTCCCCTTTTGCTCTATGTATTTGGGGATAATGGCTACTAAACCTTCCTTAAATACTTCTTCCAATTATATCATCTCCTTCTTAGAACACCAGTTCTGTAACGGTATATATTTATAATAGCAGAACATAAATTCAAAATCAAGGGATAGGAAAAAATTAAGGACTTGCTGCAAGTCATAAGTTTAGAGATATTTACAGTTTACTTTGATTTATTCTTAAAATATAATGGGTATATAATTAGGGTAAAATAAATCTATTATTTTGATATTAAAGATAAGTTTGAACAAATAAGATTTGATATCCTTAAATAGTTGGATGAGCTATACTAATTAGGACAGATTTTTATTTAACATGGTACAATAAAATCAGAAGGCGATTTTAATGACCAGAAAATATATGATGAAGATTTTACAAAACTTATAAAAAAAAGATAGCATTTCATGGTATAATAAACATAGAATAGATGTGGCCTGAGGTGAGCAGATGAAGATATATTTTGATATGAATATATATAATAGAATGTTTGATGACCAAACACAGATGAGAATAAGATTTGAATCTATGGCTGTAGACATTTTATTTGAATTAATCGAAAAAGGAAAATATGAGTTAGTATGGTCATTTATTTTGGAGTATGAAAATAGTATGAACCCTTTTATAGAGAGAAAACTCAATATTAAAGCTATTTCGAGTATATCTAGCCAGGTAATAGAACCTAATGATAGAATCAAAGAAATAGCTAAAGATATAGTTAAAAAGTCAAATACTAAAAATAAGGATGCCTTGCATCTAGCCTCAGCAATATATGGTAATTGTAACTATTTTATAACCTGTGATGATAGATTTATAAAGACAATAGAAAGAAATAGAGAGAATTTAATTGATATAATTAAAGATATTAAACTATATAATCCTATAGATTTTCTTAGAAAGGAGATGGATATTGATGTTATCGAATGAGAAAAGCAAATTTACAGATAAAGAAATAATAGAAAAAGGCTCTAGGGCTTTGATAAAGGAACTAGGATATTCTGGTTTTTTACGATTTATACGCCACTCCGAAGGAATAAGCAAAGAAGATTATTTGAAACTAGAGGATGAAATATTTGATGGAATATCCTTAGATGAAATATTTGATAATGCAAAAGAACATTGGGGAAACATGGAATAAATGGTATCTAGGGGTAGTTTGTATATCGGAACAAAGGAATAGATAGTCTGAAAATTATATTGATCAAAACCTTCAAGAAAACCAAGAGTAGATTTGAAGGTTTTACTGTTTATAATTTGGTAAGATTTTAAATATAAAAATATAAATAGAATAATAACTATAAAACTTGGAAATGTATCTTCCGCTAAGGGTGTACTATCTCCCTACAACATCTTAATTGACCTCTCAAGGCACGCTGAGACGGTTGTTTCATTGTCCCACAAAAAAGCAGATACACATATCAATATAAATGTAGAGTTTGGTGATGATAAAGGGCAGATTTCTATTGATACGATAGCAAGAAAAGCTGAAAATTTAAATCTGACGAAAAGTAATATAATGGAAATCCTTTGATAAAATATGTATAATAAAGAAAAAGCGTATATGAGGACTTGCGGCAAGTCATAAGTTTAGAGATATTTACAGTTTACTTTGATTTATTCTTAAAATATAATGGGTATATAATTAGGGTAAAATAAATCTATTATTTTACTGGAACTTAATTTTTTCAATATCATATGTCTATAACTATAGGGAAAGGTGGCGAAAGGCTTGAATATTATCATTAAGGATGGAGCTAGGGAATATCTACGAATGATGAGAAAAGATACTATGACCATATATTTAGAAGCAGTCAGCAGTTGCTGAAGTCCTTTGCCTGAGGTATTTGTTAGGCTTAGGGAGCCGGAGGCTCTAGATGAATATAATTTATTTGAAGTAGATGGTATCAAGGTTTATCTCTACAAGGATGCAGAGCTCAAAAAGGATACCATATTAATCGACAAGGCAAGGTTTTCATCTGATCTTGCATATAAGGAGTTCGATGTACTTGGACTCAAAATAAAATAGGGACCTAGGTCCCTATTTTAAACTCACTATTTCCAGTTCCAATCCCTGTAGATATTCTATTATCCTTGGCAGGGCATCGGCAACGGGCTTTGTCTCATGGAGCAGTATAATGGCTCCGGAAGACCTTGTATTTTTAATATGATGAAATATTTTATCTGCGTTTTGTACCTTCCAATCCTCTGGATCGTTGTTCCAAAGCACAATTTTATATTGGTTTTCCTCTATTAATCTTTCAAATCCCTTGTTAAAAGAGCCATAGGGCGGTCTAATCAATATGTGGTCTACACCTGTAATTTCCCTGAGCAAATCCATTGAAGAGTTTACTTCCTCCTCCTGCTTGTCCTGGGAGGATTTAGCTAGATTTACGTGGTTCATGGTGTGGCTGCCTATGGAATACCCATTATCGTGAATATATTTTAATTCATCTGGATATTTTTTTACATTTCTACCTATGGTAAAAAATGTGGCCCCGATTTGGTATTCATTTAATGTATCTACAATCCTTTTAGAGTAAATGGATGGGCCGTCATCAAATGTAATTGCTACCATTCCCTTGGGTATTTCGTAAGTCTTTAGTTTTTCCAATTCTAAAAAGGGTATATCCTTGTCTACATAGATTTCTTCTATTTCCTCTATAACTTCATCTTCCACCATATCAGTATCTAGGTCCTCGGTTTCCTCTAATCTATCTTCCTTTGGACTTATATCAGCAGGATCTTCTTCAAAAGTGGATAATTCTATTGGATCGGCTGATTGGGCTGAAACTTCTTCATTAATGCTGGCCTTGCTGCCAATTGGAAGAAATTGTTTCCAGAATATTAGTCCTACCAAGGCAAAAAGTGCTATGGAATAATAGGCAATCTTATAATTTCTTTTCCTCGGTATCTTGGGAGTAGCAACTTGTTTTTCTCCCAGTGCAGCATTCTTTAGTGGAGATAGGTCAATATTTCTAAATCTTGTCTCGTTCAGGTCAACTATATTTTCGCATTTTCTAATATGGTTTAAATCGTCCATATATTCCAATGAGCAAGAGAAGAAAAACTGCTCGCTCTTATCCCGAAATGTCTGTGTTAATATGCCCAAATATTGGTCTTGCTGAGTTTCCTTAGACTTTGAAAAGGATAATCTATACCTGTAAGGGCTATCCTCCTTGAATATGGTCTTTATGTTGTCTGCTGTAAATTCATCAACCTTCCACAGTATGTCAAAATCTTGCTGATGATGCAGCCTAATATGCAAATAATGGTCATTTGATATATGTTCAATACCCTTTAATTCTAATAATTTTCCTGGATAATCTGGCATGATTGACCCCCCTTTCCAGACTAGGACCTTGTTTTTTATTCTGTTTCAGATGAGTCAACTGCTTTTGGTGAGAAAGAAAATGTCATTCTCTGGGTAAAGTCGTTTATGGTTTTTATTAATTCCGCTTTTTCTTCGAAGATTCTCTGATATTTTTCTATGTTTTGCTGGTTTTCTATTTCTAGGCCACGTACCTTTTCTTCAAGTTCACTTATCTTCAATATATTTTGGTATTGATTATTTTTTGTTTCTTCGCTTAGTTTATTGTACTTGGTGATTTCTGCACTGAGTTGATTGGAGATACTCTCGTATTCCATATTGGATGTACTTTGATATTCCTTGTAGTCTTCTAGCAATTGGTCATAGCTCATTTGCTTGCTTGTTAAATTAGTCTCCAAGTTTCTTATTTCCTTATTCTTTTCCTGCAGTTGCTGGTCTTTTTTTACTAGGTCCTGCTTCATGCGGTTCATGGTTTCGTTTGCTACATATAATTGCTCTTCTAGTCCCTTGTTTCTGTATTGGATCAACTGCCTGTCCTTAATCAGATTTTCCAAGGGTACGATAAGGTCTAGGATTATTTTATCCTGGTTGTCCTTTGCAAATATATTATTATTTTGTGCTGCAACTTGTTCATTTTCTTTCATAGCAATAGATCTCTCCTCATTCAGAATTTCTTCCTTTTCCACATTATCTTCTTCTGTGGGATTTTGACTGAAAAAGCTGGATTTTAGCCAGGCTAGTCCTTTTTTTTTGCCGTTCTCATTGACCACTGTTCCATCCCTCCCCATATATTGAACTTAAGTTGTTTTTGACATATATACTATATAATACCACATAAAAGTGGAAAAATGTTCTTATTGTTAATTTTAAACTTTTCAGAAGATTATGTCAAGGAATGTCGGTAAAAATAGACAAATAGACTAGGTAGAAACAGTGGGGTTGTCCTTCTTGTTTCTTTTTCGTAAAAGAAGTGAAACATAAAGGCCAAAAGCATTTAGAAACTGCGTTTGACAATACAAAATTATTTTAAAAATCTATTTACTTTACTGTTTTGATATGTTATTATTATAAAAAAAGAGAGGTTGCTTTTATGACTGTAAAGGTACAGGCCATTGATAGGGCCATTAGGATATTAAAGTTGTTTTCTGAAGAACGTAAGGAATTGAAGTTGACAGAGATTTCAGAGGAATTAGATTTAAACAAGAGTACAGTACACGGGATTATAAGTACCTTAAGATATCACAGGCTAATAGATCAAGACGAGGAAACTCAAAAATATAGATTGGGTTTGTACTTAATGGAATTAGGGGAGAGGGTTGCAAATTCCATGGATATTATTCAAATCTCCCATCCCATAATCGACGAATTGTGCACAACCATGGAGGAGACTGTCCACCTGGCTGCCTTGGAAGGGAAAGAAGTAGTATATATAGACAAGAAGGAGTCTAACCAATCAATTAGGATAATTTCAGCTATAGGGGCTAGGAACCCTGCATATTGTACTGGTGTAGGCAAGGCTATGTTGGCCTTTAAAGATGTAGATGAGATATACGAGTCATTGCCAGATGAATTGGTACAGCTAACCCCCAATACAATAACCGACAAGGAAGAGCTTTTAAGGGAATTAGAAGAGATTAGGCTTCAAGGCTACGCTTTGGATAATGAGGAAAACTCAGCTGGACTAACATGTGTGGCAGCACCTATATTTGACTCTACTGGCAAGGCAGTATATGCTATCAGTGTATCAGGTCCTACCATGAGGATGAACTACAAGCAAATAGAGAAGGCAAGAGAAATAGTAATGGAAAGCACAAAAAAGATTTCAAAGGAATTAGGCTATAAATTTTAGTGGGCGAAATGCCCACAAAAAAATACAGGCAAATGAGAACGTGGTTTGATAATATCAAACAATAGGAGGAGGATGATATATCGACTAGCTTTTATCCTGATTTAAAATCCGTAAATTACAACAAAAGGAGAGTGTAAAATGAAAAAGTCAAGAATTTTAGTATTGAGTTTGATTTTAGTATTATCCATTTTAGCAACTGCATGTGCACCAAAGAATGAAAATGTACCAGCAGCACCAGCAGCTTCCGGTTCAGAAGACACTTCTAGCGGCGACGTCGTGGCAAAGGTATTTAAATTAGGGCATATTGCTGCTCCTGATACAGCCTATGACAATCTGGCTAATGAGTTTAAACGTTTAGTTGAAGAGAGATCTGGCGGTAGATATGAAATAGATGTTTACCCTGCAGGACAATTGGGAGTAGATAGGGAGCTAATGGAATCTCTTCAAATTGGAAATGTAGATTTTACTGTGGTTACTGCCTCAGACATCAATCAATTTGTTCCAGACTTTGCAGTTCAAGATTTACCTTACTTATTTAGAGATTGGGATCATGTAGAGAAATTTCTAGTGTCAGATGCTGCTCAAGAGTTATTTGCTCTGACTGAAGATGTTGGTATGACTACCTTGGCCTATATGCCTAGGGGCTTCAGACATGTTACCAGCTCTAAGGGACCTGTATATACTCCGGATGACCTAAAGGGAATAAAGCTAAGGGTTGCAGAATCAGAAGTTTATATAGATACATTTAAGGCTCTAGGTGCCAATACTCAAGCAATGGCATGGGCAGAAGTATTTACGGCCTTACAGCAAAAAACCATTGA
The DNA here is from genome assembly GCA_041655755.1 of Tissierellaceae bacterium. Taxonomy (GTDB): domain Bacteria; phylum Bacillota; class Clostridia; order Tissierellales; family Tissierellaceae; genus JAAYFT01. The sequence goes on along the minus strand of JBBAEY010000005.1, from coordinate 18,092 downwards.
CGCCCATGAGAATACCGTAATCACTACTAGGGACTATAAGATAGATGAAGTACAAAAATACATGTCAGAAACTGGTCACTTCTTTGCTTTTGCCGGAATGCAGGTGAACTCTAATTTATTCAATGGCATGAGTGCAGAGGATCAAGAAATGATTAGGACAGCTGCTCTTGAGGCTGCACAAAAGCTGGGAGTTGAGCAAAAAGAGGCAGAAGCTGCTGCAAAGGAAGAACTAATTTCAAAGGGAATGGAGTTCAACGAAGTACCCGACAAAACTCTATTTGAAGAAAAGATGGAGCCAGTATATGAAAAGTTCTTCAAGACTCACTCTGATAAATACTTTAACTTGATTAAAGGAATTAAATAATTATGGGGCAAACATTGCCCCTACATACTTTATCTTATATTGAGTAAGGGAGATGAGATAATTGAAGGTTTTGAACAAGATTAGCAATGGCCTGAACAAGCTAAGCGGTTGGTTTCTTATACTGGCTTTCTCCGTAATGACAGTAACATATTTCAGTCAAATTTTGCTAAGATATGTCTTTCAAACGGGACTTCAGTGGACGGAGGAACTCACTAGGTATACAAATGTTGCCTTGGTAATGATAGGAACTGCCATTATGGCAGGGAAAGATACCCATATAAATGTCAGTATTTTGGAATCCCTTGTACCCAAGGGGGCTAAGAAATGGGTTATTATATTACAGCAACTCATAACGGGGACATTTTTCGCTATTGCTATTAAGATATCCTTTGACATGATAAAGCTGGCAGGTAGTCAGGTGTCTACAAACATGAGGATTCCCATGGCCTATGTATATGGTATGTTTCCCATAGCATTTTCCATATTGGTTTTTCAAGTAATTGTTTTCATATTGAATAGTATAGTGGATGGGGAGGGAGATTGATGGGCGGTTTATTATTTGGCAGTGCTTTGATTTTGTTATTAGTTGGTGCTCCTATAGTTGTAGCACTGGGTTTATCTTCCTTCCTATTCATTGTGCAAAATGGAATTCAGCCTGTTGTGGTTATACAAAAATTATTCTCGGGCATTGACTCTGCGGCACTTCTAGCTGTTCCATTTTTTATATTGGCAGGGGACCTGATGAATAGGGGAGGTATCGCCAAAAGAATTGTAAATATGGCGGGAGCTGCTGTAGGCAATATCCACGGTGGCATGGGCATTGTCGCTATTATATCCTGCATGTTTTTTGCGGCCATATCGGGAAGCGGTATAGCTACAGCGGCAGCCATTGGAGGAGTTATGTTGCCAGGTATGTTGAGGGAGGGCTATAGTAGGAGTTTCAGTGCCACCATAATTGCTGCTGCAAGTCCAATTGGAGTTATTATACCTCCTAGTATAGCTTTTATTGTATATGCTGTACTGGCAAAGGTATCAGTATCCGACTTGTATAAGGTTGGTTTTCCCGCAGGCCTAATAGTTGGTATTCCCTTGATGTTTACCACCTATATATTGGCAAAGAAGAGAGGCTATAAGGAACAGGCTGCATTGATTGCCTCAGGTGAAATTATACTTGAAGGCCTACCTGAGAAAAATGAAGGACCAAGGCTATCGGGATTAAAATATCTTGTTGACTCTTTGTGGGCTCTTGGGACTCCGGTTATAATCGTTGGAGGAGTATTTGCAGGGATATTTACGCCGACGGAATCGGCAGTTGTGGCTGTTATTTACTCGATTGTCATTGGGATTTATGTCTACAAGGAGATGAAGTGGAGGGAGCTTCCAAAGATTTTCTTGGACTCAGCTATTTCTACTGCATCCATAATGGTTATAATGGCATCGGCAGCCCTATTTGCCTGGGTAATGGTTTACGTTCAAATACCCCAGAAAATATTGGTCTTTGTCATGGGTGTAACTACCAGCAAATACCTTATTCTTTTACTTATAAACCTTATTGTTTTGGTGGCGGGTATGTTTATGGAATCAGCCTCAATCCAGTATATTTTAGTTCCCATAGTATTGCCTATTATCCTCGCCCTGGGCATTGATCCAGTTCACTTTGGGATTATGCTGGTTACTAATCTGGCTATAGGAATGATGACACCACCCTTTGGCATAACCTTGTTTACCGGGGCCAGGGTGTTTGGGGTTAGTTTGCAGGAGATAACCAAGGAATCATTGTGGTATCTTTTATCTTTAATATTTTCACTTATATTGATTACTTTTTTCCCACAACTAGTGATGTGGGTGGTTAAATAAAATTTAGGAGGGTTATATATGTCAAGACCAGAAATTGCTAAGATGATTAAGACAGGAGATTACAACACAAACTACCATGATGAGGGAAAGGGTTTCCCAGTTATTTTAATCCATGGTTCAGGGCCAGGGGTGAGTGCCTGGGCCAATTGGAGGCTTGTAATCCCAAAACTTGCAACAAATCATAGGGTGATAGCCCCTGATATGGTCGGATTTGGCTATACAGACAGGCCTGGGGATATTAAGTATACCTGGGAGGTATGGGTTAAGCAGGTAATTGATTTGATGGATGCATTGGGAATTGAGCAGACAGATTTAGTGGGGAATTCCTTTGGTGGAGCAATGGCTCTTACCCTAGCCATTCAATATCCAGAAAGGATTAGAAAGGTAGTTTTGATGGGTGCTATGGGTGTAGATTTTGAAATCACCAAGGGGTTAGACGACGTTTGGGGATATGAGCCATCGGTCGAAAATATGAAGAAGATGCTCGAATTGTTTGTATCCGATAAGAGCATAGCTACAGACGACTTGGCAAAGATGAGATATGAAGCCAGTATTGAACCAGGTTTTCAGGAATCATTTTCTTCAATGTTCCCTGCCCCAAGGCAACAGTGGGTTAAGTTCATGGCAAGAACCGATGAGGAGATTAGGGGAATTAAGCATCCTACCTTAATCGTACACGGTAGGGAGGACGCAGTTATACCTGTGGAAAACTCCTACAAGTTAATTAACCTTATAGATAATGCGGAGCTTCATGTATTTGGGCACTGTGGGCACTGGACACAAATTGAACAAACAGATAAGTTTACCCAGTTAGTGGACAATTTCTTAGGAGAATAGTAAATTTAGGGGGAAAACAATGGATAGAATTGAAAGTATCGCATTGGATTTAAAGAAGGCAGAGGCCAGCAGAAATCCCATAGGAGCAATTTCCAAAAGATTTCCAGACTTGGCTATTGAAGATGCTTATAGAATACAGCTCCTGAATATTGATGCAGAGTTAAAGGCGGGAAGGACAATTACTGGAAAGAAAATTGGGCTTACTTCCCTAGCCATGCAGAATATGCTTGGGGTAAATCAACCTGATTTTGGGCATCTCCTAGATAGCATGGAGGTCGCTGGGGGAGAAGTCTCAAGGTCTACCATGATTCAGCCCAAGGTGGAAGGGGAGATAGCCTTTGTGCTCAAGGGAGATTTGAAGGGACCCAATGTCACTGCAAAAGAAGTCCTAGAGGCTACTGACTATGTGGTGGCTTCCATTGAAATAGTTGACAGCAGGGTTGAAGATTGGAAGATCAACATAGTGGATACTGTAGCAGACAATGCCTCATCCTGTATGTATGCAATTAGCAGCAGAAGGATAGATCCAAATCTAGTGGATTTAAAAAAGGTTAAGATGGAATTCTTCAAAAACGGTGAGAAGATTAATGAAGGGGTAGGGACAGATGTCCTAGGAGACCCGGCCAATTGTGTAGCTTGGCTGGCTAATACCTTGGGAGATTTTGGGGTCCAGTTAAAGAAGGGCGATCTTATTTTATCAGGTGCATTTACAGCCGCCCTGGATGCAGATGCAGGGGACGTATTTAGGGCCTCTTTTACTGAATTAGGAGATATAGAAGTAAAATTTACGGAATAGGAAGTGGGATAGGTGGAAAAGATTAAGGTTGGAATAATAGGTCCAGGCAATATAGGGTTGGATCTCTTATATAAGTTGGGAAGGAGCAAGTACCTTACACCGGAGCTAATAGTTAATATTAGACAATCCAAGGGTATTGATTATGCAAATAATATGGGTATTAGAACTTCAACTGACGGGATAAACGCCATTATGAAGGAAGACGATATACAGATAGTCTTTGACTGCACCAGTGCCACAGCACATTTTCAACATGCACCCATCTTAAAGGGTAGTGGAAAATTTGTCTTGGACTTGACGCCAGCAGCCATAGGGCCCTATGTTGTACCGGCAGTTAATATGACTGACAAGATGTTGAATTTGGAGAATGTCAATATGGTGACATGTGCTGGACAAGCTACTGTACCCATAGTGGCTGCCATCAATCAGGCGGCAGATGTGTCCTATGCTGAGATTGTATCTTCAATTAGCAGCAAGAGTGCCGGGCCAGGTACAAGGCAAAATATCGACGAATTTACAGTAACTACTGCCAGAGCCCTCAGGGAGGTTGGTGGTGCAGATGAGTCAAAGGTCATAATAGTCCTAAATCCTGCAGAACCGCCCATATTCATGAGAAATACCATCTATACCAAGGTTAAAAACCCTGATATAGATGCAATCAAGGAGTCGGTAAACAAGATGGTCGAAAAGATTAGGGAGTATGTGCCGGGATATAAGCTACTACTAGAGCCTATTATCCAGGATGATATAGTGACTACCATGATGCAGGTAGAAGGGTTAGGGGATTACTTACCCGTATATTCTGGGAACTTGGATATTATCAATACAGCGGCAGTTCACATAGCTGAGAATTATGCTAAAAAATTGTTGGGAGGTGTGGAGATTGACTAAGATAATATTGACGGATACTACATTGAGAGATGGCAGTCACACCGTGTCCCATCAATTTACTGTAGAGGACGTAAGGAAGGTAGCAGGAGCCTTGGATAAGGCAGGAATTGACCTAATTGAATTGGGCCATGGAGATGGATTGACGGGCTCCACAGTCAACTACGGTTTTTCTAAATATAGCGATTATGACTTAATCGAGGCGGCAGCCTCTGTTGTAAAAAACAGCAAGGTCACTGTGCTCTTAATACCGGGAATTGGAACTGTCGAGGACTTGGTTAGGGCAAAGGAAAAGGGAGCTACAGCCGTGAGAGTGGCTACCCACTGTACAGAAGCTGATATTTCCATGCAACACATTAAGGCAGCTAAGGAAATGGGCATGTTTACTGTAGGATTTTTGATGATGGCCCATTTAATAGAGCTTGACCAGTTGGTGGAAGAGGCACTGAAGATGGAATCCTATGGGGCAGATGTGGTCTATGTGACTGACTCTGCAGGTGCCATGCTACCAAAGGATGTAATCGAGAAGGTATCAGCCCTGAGGAAGAACCTAAAGGTGCCCATAGGACACCATAGCCACAATAATTTGGGTGTAGCCATATCCAATAGTCTGGCAGCCATAGAATCAGGGGCAACCTATATAGATGGCTCCCTGTCGGGCCTAGGGGCAGGTGCTGGCAATACATCCACTGATACCCTTGTCGCCGTCCTAAATAGAATGGACATCGACCACAATGCTGACCTCTACAAGGTAATGGATGCCAGTTCAGAGGCCTTAGTGCCTATACTAAAGGCCAAGGGCATAGACCCACATGTAAACCTAGATGCACTGATGGTAGGTTATTCGGGAGTTTACTCCAGCTTCTTACTCCACGCCAAGAGGGCTGCAGAGAGATTTAATGTAGATGTAAGGGATGTACTCTTGGAATTAGGTAGGAGAAAGGCCGTAGGGGGTCAAGAGGACTGGATTATTGAAGTCGCACACAATTTAGCCAATAAATAAGTTTCTTCAAATGAGCCACCGAGAACCGTCCCCGGTGGCTCATCGGGGACGGTTCTCGGTGGCTCATTAATTTTTGATTGTGGCAATAGTTGTGGATAACTCCCGTATACTTTCTGTTAGCTGGCTTAGTTTTCCCTCTATCCTCACCAAGAGATATATAGATATGACTATGGGAAAGCCCAAATTGGCTACGCTGGTATATATGTCTTCCATTATACGGCCTCCTTTCTATTTAGATTAATATAGTTTGTATATAAAAAAAGGGCGAAAGCCCTTTTCTTATATTGCGAATGTACTTATTGTTGTTGTGACTACCCTAGCTTCTAGGGATTCTACTAGGTCAAACATTGAGGATAGAAATACATTATCTTCTATAATTTGACCCATGGCCTGACTGACATCTACATCGGTCAAGTCTTCTCTAGGGTTGTCCATGCTAAGGACGAACTTCTTGCCATCTTCGTTTAAAAATACTAGTTCTAGTTTTGTTTTATCCACTTAATCACCTCCCCCTAGTTAAATCCCGGAAAACTAGTCTTCCCATAGGGATGTAACTTCGATTCTCTTCACCTTGAGCAAGTCCTTGGTTTGCAATCCCGATAGGGCTACAGCAGTGCTGTACAGTGCCTCATCATTGGCGTCGGCCTTTATTTGGGAGAAGGACCTTGGTAGTATTTTCTGTTTGCCTTCTACCATACCACCGTCTAACTCAAGTCTCAGGGTCATCTTTTCCTTAAGATTTCCTATTGCCATTTTCTCACCCCCTTCTTGGCCCGTGGGCTACACTTAATATATAGAAGCTGGATTGTTTTTTTACCATGGCAAATGGTTTCTTCCAACCTAGGTCCTGAACTATTAGTTATAAATTTATTTAACACCTATCTTCTTGATAATAGTTCTCGATAGTGCTATACTATTTCTGAACAATTACTGGTATAGGGTATTGGATATGGGGAAATACATGGGGATATACCTATAATAATAATAGGAGTGATTTAAATGAAATTAAGGGGCAAATTACTGTGGTTTACAGTGCTGATTTCCATTATCTCTGTCATGCTTATTTCAGCTATTAACTATACAATAGCCATAAAGAAGCTGGAAGATGTGGAAGATACCAACATAGGCCTAAAGGCAGGACATACAGCTCAGGAAATGGACAAGTGGCTTGCAGTTCAAAAGAATATCTTGGGCAGGACCCTAGATGATTTACTATTCAATGACAATCACCAAGGTGAGTATGTAGAGGCCTTCATGACAGAGGTTACCTCAAAGTATCCAGACAATCTCTACTACACCGGCTATAGCAACAGGGAGACATATTTTCCCGCAGGTACAGAATTACCTGCCGACTTCGATGGTACCACCAGACCCTGGTATATTGGTGCCATGGATACAGAGGACTTTTATATAACGGAGCCATATATTGACGCCCTAACTGGAGATATGGTAATCACCATATCCAAGCAATTCAGGACTAGGAGTGGCTTGAGGGGAGTTATAGCGACGGATATAGCTATCAATTATCTGGTAGATTTAGCTTCTGAAGCGGATTTTGGCAAGGGTTCATATTCCTTTTTAATTGACGATATGGGAAATATCTTGACCCACTCTAATGAAGATTTCAAACCAGACGTGGAAGAGGGCTTCATGAACATAGGGGATATACTAGGTGGCAGGGTCGCATCAATAGCTGAAGGCGGAGACCTACACATCAGGGATAGGGCTGTAAAAGATTTTGACGGCACGGAGAGGTTCTTTTATTTCGGACATGTGGGAGATACTGGATGGCAGGTAGTGGCAGCCCTAGCTACGGACAATGTACTTGGCAGCATCAATAGGGTCTTGTATTTGACTGCTATTGCCATTGTAGCCATACTGATTGTATCGGTTTTATTCGCCCTATACATGGCCAATACCATTACAAGGCCCATCAGGGAAACGGTTAAGATAGCGGAGGAGATATCTAATTTGAACCTATCTGCCAGTATAAATGGTAAGCATTTGTCTAGGAAAGACGAAGTAGGTGAGATTTTTCAATCTTTTCATCTAATACTGGAAAAACTAAAGGAATTCATGCACAATATAGACGATTCAATCCATTTAAATCACCAGGTTCACGAGGAGACTTTGGAAAAGGTCACTTATTTGCTAGAACAGGCTGAGAATACCTCAGCGACTACAGAAGAATTATCAGCGGGCATGGAGGAAACAGCCGCTTCTACCATAACTGTAGATGGCTCCTACCATGAGATGGAAAGGGCAATAGAAGGTTTTACTGTCAAAATGGTGGAAGGTGCAGATGCTTCCAATGAAATAAGTGTCAAGGCGGACAGTCTCAGCAAGCAATTTATAGAGGCTAGGGACAAGTCCATGGACGTATATTCCAGTGCAAAAGAAGAAATAGAAAAGGCAATCCTGGCTTCCAAGGAAGTTGAGAAAATAAATATCCTGTCCAATGCCATACTACAAATATCTGAGCAGACATCGCTACTGTCTTTAAATGCTGCCATAGAGGCTGCTAGGGCAGGGGAAAGTGGCAGGGGATTTGCAGTGGTGGCCGATGAGATTAGGAAATTGGCCGAAAACTCAAATGAAACTGTTGGCGAAATACAAGATGTAACCGAGAGCATAACTGCTGCTGTAGAGGATTTGATTAGCAGGGTTTCTATAGTAATGGACTTCTTGGAAAGAGATGTAACCAAGGATTACGATATTATGGTGGATGCAGTGGGGCAGTATAGGGACGACGGTGCTTCCCTGAACAATATTATTTTCGAACTCAGCAAGACTTCAGAGGAATTGGCAGAATCTGTGAATAAGATATCCCTATCAATATCGGAAATCACCAATACTGTGGAGCAGTCTACAGAGGCCACTACTAGTATTGCAGAGAAAAACATAAATATGGTAAATGCCATAAATGAAATAAACTCCATAATGGAGAGGAACAAGGGCATATCTGATACTTTGGAAAACATAGTATCTCAAATAGTATTTTAAGGGACAAGGGACAATTACCTTGTCCCTTTTAAATTCGCCATATCTCCTACACCAAACTACTCTAACCAAATTACTCTATTTCCCTATCACACCAGACTGCTCTAACCAAACTATCCTATTTCCCTGTCACACCAGACTACTCTAACCAAACTATTCTATTTTCTTGTCACACCAGACTACTCTAACTAAACTACTCTATTTCCCTGTCACCCCGAACTACTCTAACCAAACTATCCTATTTTCCGTCACACCAGACTACTCTATTTCCCTGTCATCCCGAACTATCCACCCCTGTCATTCCGAACATAGTGAGGAATCTTTGTGAGGAATCTTTTTTTACTACTATTTTACAAAAAAAGAAGGATTTTTTAGATTTATGGAGAATAAGTTAAATATGGAATGTATTGGGTAAAAATACATTAACTAAAATATCAAGGAGGTATTAAGCAATGATCAGAAACAAAAGAATTCTTAGTATTTTCCTGTCACTGATGCTAGTCATTGGTATTGTGATTGGAGTCCCATCCAGTGAGGTATTTGCAGAAGATTTAAAGACTATCACTATCTTACATGTCAACGATGTCCATGGAAGATTAGAGCCAGACAGCAGAGAAGGTGCCATGGGATTCGGAGTATTTAAGGCGAAGCTAGATGAATTAAGGGAGGAAAACCCAAACCTCCTACTCCTAAATGCAGGAGATGCTGTTCATGGTACCACCATGGTCAACCTAACTAATGGAGAAGCCATGATTAAGATGATGAATGCAGTAGGCTTTGATGCACTGGTTCCAGGAAATCACGACTTTAACTATGGCTATGAACAGTTGCTAAAGTTAAAGGAACTAGCTGAATTCCCTGTTATAGCTGCCAATGTAATCAAGGATGTGGATGGGGAGACTGATTTTGATTCCTATGCAATCTATGAGCTAGAGGGTATCAAGATTGGGATATTTGGCCTAGCTACAGAGGAGACAAAGTTCAAATCTCATCCAGACAATACAGCAGGCATTACCTTCAGGAGCCCAGTAGAGGCTGCTAAGGATGCAGTTAAGGAACTTGAGGGGGAAGGTGTAGATTTTGTCATTGCCCTAGTCCACTTGGGTATTGAAGGTACTGTAGATACTACATCTAAGGAAGTAGCAGAAAATGTAAGCGGAATTGATTTAATTATTGACGGTCACAGCCACGAAGAGTTGAACTTGACCTTTGGGGACACCCTACTTGTCCAAGCGGGCTCCTATTTAAAGAATATTGGTCTTGTAGAATTAGAGCTATCAGAAGGAAAAATAGTTAAGAAAACTGCTAGCTTGATTTCAAGTGAGGACTTGGCGGACCTAGAGCCAGACCAAGATATTGTAGACATGGTTGAGGAAATAAACGAGGCCAACAAGCCTATATTAGATGTAGTGGTTGGCAAGGCCAAGGTAGAGCTCTTTGGTGGAAGGGAAGAGGGCATGAGTGTCAGGGCCAATGAAACTATCTTGGGTAATTTAATTGCAGATGTTATGAGAGAATCAACAGGTGCTGATATAGCCTTTGCCAATGGAGGAGGCATCAGGGCTTCTATTCCAGAGGGAGAGGTCAAGGTTGATGATATAATTAAGTCCTTCCCATTTACCAATACTATTGCCTCTATAGAAATAAGTGGGCAGGAGCTAATGGATGCCTTAGAGCATGGCGTAGAACTATATCCGGAGGAAGCTGGATGGTTCCCACAAATTTCTGGTATGACTATGAAATTTGATCCTAATAAGGAAAAGGGCTCCAAGGTGCTTGAAGTACTGGTTGGAGGAAAAGCACTAGATGTAAATGCAAGCTATGTCTTGGCTACCAACGACTTTATGGCCAGCGGCGGTGACGGCTATACCATGTTTGAAAACAAGGCTTTTGTAGCTGAAGGTGGGCTTTTATCAGATGTATTGATAGAGCATTTCGAGAAAGTGGGCGAAGTAACTGCTGAGTTGGAAAACAGGATAGTTAATCTACCGGTGGAGGAAGTGGAAGAAGTAGCTGAGGAAGAATATCTTGTACAGCTAAACGATGTACTGTGGAAGATTGCCGAGAAATTTGGCACTACATGGGAAAAGTTAGCCGAGTATAACAATCTCAAGAATCCTCATCTAATATTCCCAGAGCAAGTAATCTTAATCCCATAGGATAAGAAAGGCAAGGTTCAATGAACCTTGCCTTTTCATTACTAAAATTTTATGTGCTTGAATATTTCCTGCAAATCGTCGGCTAGACTTGCCAGAGAATCTGCAGATACTGTAATCTGCTCCATGGAGGCCATTTGCTCTTCTGTGGAGGCAGATACATTGTGTATCTGGTCTGCCACCTGATGGGATAGGGACTCTGCGTGGCCAATGGATTGCTGGACTGTTTCAATGCTGTCCCCTACCCTTAGGATAGATTGTCCACTCTTTTTCATACCCTGGTTCATATCCTCGATGATTTCTGCTATGGCATCAAAGGTATTCTTTGTGTCATTGGCCTTTTCAATTCCTCTGTTTACTTCCTTGTCGCTATATTCCATATTTTGATTGGCCGTTAAAATCATATGGTGATTGTCTTTTATTATCTCGTTAATTTCATTGGTAGAGGACTTGGTCTGGTCTGCCAGTTTTCTTATTTCATCTGCTACTACTGAAAATCCTCGACCTGCCTCTCCTGCTCTAGCTGCCTCAATGGCTGCATTTAGAGCCAGTAGATTGGTTTGCTCTGCAATGTTTTGTATGACTATCAATATTTCATCCATCTTAACAGATGAGTTTTCTATGTTTTCTAGAGAATCTCTTACCTTAAAGGTGCTGGTTTTTATGTTGTCCATTTGGCCTATTACCTGATTTACCACATTTGTGCCATCATTTACAGATGTCAGTGCCTTATTATTTAGGTTTTCCACTCCCTTGATTTCCTCTAGGGCCATGGAAAATTGTTCGCCTACATTTTTCATTTCTTTAGCTACATTTAGTATATCCTGCAACTGGTCACTGGCTGTTTCCGCCATTTGGCTGGCTGCCTCAGCTATGGTTGTAGATGCTGATGAGGATTCCTGAGTAATGGCTGCCAACTCTTCAGAGGAGGCCGCTACAGACTGGGAATTCATCTGGGTGTCGTGGGCAAAGCCCTTTATGCTGTTGATTACATTTTGGATTGAATTAGCCATAATGCCTAGTTCATCATTTCTATCCAGTAATTTCTCTTCCAGGGTGAAGCTAAGGTCGAGATTTGAGAGGTATTTTGTCTTGTCGCTTATATCGACAATCCTATTTGTAATTCTCTTGTTTACAATATAGGAGATTATCAATCCTATTATCAGTGTTATACCTGCTATGAGGAAAATAGAGTTTCTCAGGGGGGTTAACTCACTTAAAATCTCTTTTTCTGCAACGTGTACGACAATGGTCCAACCCTTTGATTCAATGGGGGCATAGGCTATGTGATGTACCTGGCCATTTTCCTTATATTTACCTATTCCTGCAGATTTTGATATGATGTCATGTGCTATAGACTCTACTTCATTCCTAGATTTGGGTTCGACACGTTCTATTAGGCTACCAAAGTTAATGAGGTTTGACGACGTTGCACCCGATGTGGCATCTACTGTCGCACTGGAGTCGGCACTTACAGTTGCACCAGTCTCGGCATCAATTGTTGCATCCAATGCTATTGTAGGGTGGGAGACTATATCTGCATCATTGTTGAGTATGTAGGCATATCCTTCTTTTCCTACCTTAATATCCTCTGCTAGGCTATAAAATTCATCTGCATCCTTGAACACTACAATTGCACCTACTATTTGATTGTTGTGCCTGAGGGGCGTAGATATTGCAATATCCATGGTATTTGAGAAATCGTTAAAAAATGGTTCTGAAAAAAACGATTCTCCCCCGTTGGCCGCCTTGAAATATTCATAGGAGCCTACGTTTAGTGTCTGTCCGTTTTCTAAGGTTAGATTGCCCTGGGAGTCTGCCACTCCAATAGCTGTAAGTCCTAGCCTTGACATTTCTTTCTTGAATATTCTAGATTTTTCTACCCAATGAATTTCTGGATCACCCAGCATGTCAAAGTTGCTCAAACCTTCGATACTGGAGACGTATTGCCTAATCTTCAGGTCTACAAAGCCGGCGGAATCTACTGCCTTGTTGTAGATGGTTTCCTCAGATGTACTTATCAGAGAATTCTTAGCTATTAGATAGGTTGCAAATCCAGTAACCACTGACAGGGATATGATAATCAATGCCACTGTCAAGAGCAAGGCTGTTGCGATACTTTTTGTCTTTCTTGTATTTATAGGGTCTTTTTTGCTGTCCATTTTAATCACTCCCAGTTTATGAGTATAATTAATTACATTATACACTATATTTGCCACAATTCATAACAAAAGTTACATAATATTTGTTAGAATGTCAAAAAATGGGACCTATCAATTAGACTATCTTGGACCCTATTCTAAATTGACTTTAATATGCTTAAGTAGTATACTAATAACATAATTATTTTCAGCTTGAGGATTTTCAAAGATCATTAGTAAATGGGGGAATAAATATGAATATGAGCATACAGGAATTCCTGCAGCATATGACAAATGGTATATCACTAGGGAGTTTATATGCTCTGATTGCCATTGGTTATACCATGGTTTATGGAATTTTAAGATTGATTAACTTTGCCCATGGGGATATTTTCATGCTAGGGGTATATATTACCTTCTATGGTATAGGCTTTACACCCATACCCTGGTATATAGTCTTCCTATTGGCACCAATTTTAACTGGATTATTGGGACTTTTGTTGGAGAAGCTGGCCTACAAGCCCTTGAGAGAGTCTCCTAGGATTACAATACTCATATCGGCCATAGGGGCATCTTTTTTATTGCAAAATCTGGGTATCTTGGTATTCGGAGGAAGGCCCAAGGCTTTCCCAACTCCTGCTATTCTTGGCAAGATATTGAATATTGGCGGGGTTTCCGTAGCCAGGGTGAATTTCATCATACCAATTGTAACCATAATCCTTTTATTTGGTTTAAACTTCTTTATCTTAAAGACAAAAACTGGCATGGCAATGAGGGCATTATCCAAGGACTACGAGGCTGCTAGTCTCATGGGCATCAATATCAATGGTATTATTTCCATTACCTTTTTCATAGGCTCCTTGCTGGCAGCCATGGGTGGAATAATGTGGGGTGTTAAATATCCTCAGATTATACCTCATATGGGAGTAATGCCAGGTCTTAAATGCTTTATAGCTGCCGTCATTGGCGGTATAGGAAATATAACTGGTGCTGTCCTAGGAGGTTTTATCTTGGGCCTTGGAGAGATACTTCTCATAGCTTTTTTACCTAGTCTAACTGGTTATAGAGATGCCTTTGCATTTATACTACTTATTATTATACTCCTAGTAAAACCTACAGGTTTAATGGGAGAAAAAATAGCAGAGAAGGTGTAGCCTATGAAGAAGAAAGGTTTGTATTTGCAAATTGCTATTATTGTCTTGGCACTTGTGGCCTTGATTTTTATGAACATCTATATGGACAATTACAAGATTAAGATATTAAATTTATCAGCCATCTACGTTGTTTTGGCCCTTGGGATGAATTTAATAAATGGCTTCACGGGCTTGTTTTCTTTGGGACATGCTGGATTTATGGCTGTAGGGGCTTATACTGTGGCCCTGCTTACCATGCCCTTGGAGACTAAGACCATGAACTTCTATATGAAGCCCATGGTGCCATTTTTACTTAACTTGAATATGCCCTTTATTTTTGCCCTCTTGGCTGGGGGAATTATGGCAGCCATATTTGGTTTTTTAATCGGTGCACCTGTCCTCAAGCTGACAGATGACTATTTGGCTATTGCCACTTTGGGTTTTTCTGAGATTATTAGGATTGTAATTATAAATCTGCAAAGCGTTACCAATGGTTCCCTAGGTTTGAAGGGGATACCGCAGATGACGACAGAATCAATATCGGGCTTGTTCAAGATACCCATCAAGACAAATTTGCTCTGGTCTTGGGGGATTGCCATACTGACTGTTGTCTTTATGAAGGTATTGATGTCGGGAAGCTATGGAAAGGCCTTCAAGGCTATTAGGGAGGATGAGATAGCTGCTAGATCCATGGGTATCAATCTCTTCAAGCACAAGGTAATGAGTTTTACCATAGGATCATTTTTGGCTGGAGTCGGTGGAGGCCTCTTGGCTGTACACCTTGGCACTATTGACCCTGCCCTATTCAAATTCGCCCTTACATTTAATATCCTCTTAATTGTAGTTTTAGGTGGAATGGGCAATATAAATGGAACTGTAATTTCTGCTATAATCATTACCGTAGCCATGGAGGCCCTAAGGTTCCTAGATGGACCTTTGAAGTTAGGCTTTATGACAACCAAGGGAATGCCTGGACTTAGGATGGTAGTATTTTCATTGGCCCTGATGATTATAGTTGTATTTAAGAGAGATGGATTTATTAAAAATACCCTAGGGAAAGTGAGGGGTAAGTATGCTAAAAATTAAGGATATGACCATGAAATTTGGCGGCGTTGTAGCTGTAAACAAGTTCTCCGCCAATATAGAAGATGGGCAGATTGTCGGCCTAATAGGGCCCAATGGTGCAGGGAAAACCACTGTATTCAACGTGGTTACTGGGGTTTACAAGCCCACAGAGGGAAATGTAGAGTTTAACCCCGGCGAAAGCGGGCAGGTTATTTCAGGTCTTAGGCCGGATAAGATTGCCAAACTTGGGGTTTGCCGTACCTTCCAAAACATCAGGCTCTTCAAGGAATTATCTGTCCTAGACAATGTGTTTATAGGCAGTCACCTGAGGTTGGAATCAAATTTACTTTCATCTATATTCAGGCTTCCCGGTTACAATAAGGAAGAGAAGGAAATGTATGACAAGGCAAAGTATTTGCTAGAAAAGGTTGGTCTTTACGAGGAAAGGGAAGAAAGGGCTTTTTCCCTGCCCTATGGTAAACAAAGGCGGCTAGAGATTGCCAGAGCACTGGCTACAGACCCCAAACTCCTACTCCTAGACGAACCGGCTGCTGGTATGAATCCACAGGAGACCCAGGACCTAATGGGCTTCATTGGCAACATCAAGGAAGAATTTGGCCTTACCATATTTTTAATAGAGCATCATATGGAAGTGGTAATGGGGATCTGTGAAAAGATATTTGTATTAGACCACGGAATTATGATTGCCCAGGGAAATCCACAGGAAATACAATCAGATCAAAGAGTTATTGAAGCGTATTTGGGGGTGGAGTAATGCTGACTGTATCTAATTTGCATGTGAGCTATGGGGGTATCAAGGCCCTGAGAGGTATTGATATAAACATAGAGGAGAATAAGATAGTTACACTTATTGGGGCCAATGGAGCAGGTAAGTCTTCTACCCTAAGGGCCATTATGAACCTAGTCAAGAAAGAGGAAGGCAAGGTAGAGTATGATGGAGAGGACTTGACCAACCTCAAGACCATGGATATTGTCAAGAAGGGCATAGCCCTATCCCCGGAAGGCAGGAGGGTATTTGCCAACCTCACTGTTGAGGAAAATTTGATTTTGGGAGCATATACAAAGCAAAACAAGGCAGAAATAAATAAGGATATGGAAATGGTATACAATCTATTTCCCAGACTCAAGGAAAGGCTATGGCAAAAAGCCGGCACCCTGTCTGGTGGGGAACAACAGATGCTTGCTGTAGGTAGGGCTCTCATGGTGAGACCAAAGGTCTTGATGCTGGATGAACCTTCCCTAGGCCTGGCACCCCTGCTAGTCAAGGATATATTTGACATTATCAAGGAAATTCACAGCCAGGGCAATACCATTCTCCTAGTTGAACAAAATGCAAAAAAGGCCTTGGAGATAGCAGACTATGGTTATGTTTTGGAAACTGGTTCCCTAGTCCTTGAGGGTCCCGGTGATGAGCTATTAAATGACGAAAAGGTTAAAGAAGCTTATTTGGGAGAAGCTAAATAAAGATATTAAAACAGTAGGGATAGAGCCTACTGTTTTTTTGTAATCAGAATGTAACCTAATTTTCAGACAACTGGTATATAATATATGCATGAGGACCAATAGACACCTTTAAAATAAATTAATGGGGGTTGATTTTGTGAAGAGGATTACATTCTTAGCCTTGGCTTTATTGATAATTTTTAGCACGATGGCTTTTGCATCGGCAGGTGAAAAACTGTCTAATCACTGGTCTAAGGACTACATAGAGCTAGACTTCCTGGCCTATTATTTCCCTTATCTTGCAAGGGATGGCTTTGGGAAATTCAATCCCGAGTCCATAATCAAGAGTGGGGATTTTTCCCTATCCCTGGCCTCTCTGTCCAAGGATTACAATATGGATATTTCCATTGAAAACTTTGGACTTTCCAAGAATTTAAGCAGGAAGGAAGCAGTTGTATTCATTGGCGGGAAAATACTGGAGGATGACACACTTAAATACGATAAAAAAGATATTCCCTTCCTAGATATTAATACTATGGATAAGGAAAGCATAGAATTATTAAAGGTACTATATAATTTAGGCATCATATATGGAGTTTCTGAAAAGAAATTTGACCCCGACAGGGAATTGACCCAGGCTGAGGCCGTGATAATTCTGCAAAGGTTGAAAGCTGTATGGGAGGAGCTGAAAGATGTGGACTTTGTTCTTAAGGGAATGGTTCAAAGCTATAGCAGTCAAGAGGACATAATAGTCAAGGAGGAGGAAGACAGGGTATTGGTGACGATTACTAGACAATTTCCCACTCCCGGCTACTCTATGAATGTAGAGAAAATACTTAGGGACAAGGGCCAGTGCAGGATTTACCTAAACATCGATTTACCTAGGGCAGACACGGATCAGGCCCAGGTAATTACCTACAAGACCATGACTATTGAGATAGAAAAAGAAGAGCTGACACAGGGACCACCCTTTATATTCACTGTGGAAGAAATAAAAAGCAATCTGATGGAATAGATTGCTTTTTATTTTTAGCTGTTACAATAGAGGTGACATTGAAGGACAAGTTTGGTAGAATAGTAAAGATAAAGTAATTAAGGTGGGAAGTGGATTTATGATATTGGAAAAAAGTTGCGTCAAGGGAAATTCCCTAGTAGACAATATAATTAGCAATTCTTCGCTTATTATATTTACCTGGGATTTAAATTATAAAATTCTCTCTATGAATCCATATGGCGAAAGGGCCACAGGATACAAGGAGGGAGAGCTAATAGGCAAATCTTGGGTAGATTTGTTTTTATATGAGGAGGAAAAGCCCAAGATTACTGGCCTAATGAACTATCTCAAGAGCGGCAAGTCCTTGAGAAATAGCATAGGAGATGTATGGAAG